>JBFIYQ010000038.1:0-12484 GCA_041605275.1 Gammaproteobacteria bacterium | reverse complement strand
TAACCCGACCCGGGAGAGCGCTTATTATCTTTGCGCCAATCGCAACAAGCGCTCCCTGGCAGTGGACATCGGCGAGCCCGAAGGCCAGGAGCTGATACGCGATCTGGCCTCCAGCTGCGACGTGCTAGTGGAGAATTTCAAGACCGGCGGCCTGAAGAAATACGGCCTCGACTACGACCGCATCCGCGAAATCAATCCGTCCCTGGTGTACTGCTCCATCACCGGATTCGGCCAGACCGGGCCTTACGCTTCTCGGCCCGGCTACGACCTGCTGATTCAGGCCATGGGCGGTCTGATGAGCATCACCGGACCGGAGGACGGCGAGCCCTGCAAGGTGGGGGTGGCGGTGTCCGACATCATGTGCGGCATGTACTCGGCGGTGGCCATACTCGCCGCGCTCAGAGCAAGAGACGCCAGCGGCCTGGGCCAGCATATCGACATGGCTTTACTCGACGCCCAGGTGGCCTGGCTCGCCAACCAGGGCCAGCGCTATCTGATATCCGGCGAGGTGGCAATGCGCCGAGGCAACGCCCACCCGGACGTGGTTCCCTATCAGGTGTTCAGGGCAAAGGACCATCACATCATTCTCGGGGTGGGGAACGACCGGCAGTTCCGCAGATTCTGCGAATTCGCGGGTAGACCGGAACTGGCGGACGATCCGCGTTTCTCAAGTAACGATAGACGGGTGCGCGATCGCGACGCCCTGATCCCCGAGCTCGAAGCGCTGATCGGCTCGCGACCGGCGGCCGAGTGGTTGGAGGGGCTGGCCGCGCGCGACGTCCCCTGCGGTCCGGTGAACAACATCGACCAGGTGTTCGCCGATCCGCAGGTGAAACACCGCAACATAACGGTGACGCTCCCCCATCCGCTGGCCGCCGGCGGCGAGGTCACCCTGCTTGCCAACCCCATGCGATTTTCGGAGACGCCGGTAAGCTACCGGCGGGCGCCGCCCACGGTGGGTGAGCACACCGCCGAGGTGCTGACGGAGCTTCTCGGACTGGACGAAGCCCGCATCTCGCGGCTCGAATCCCGCGGAGTGGTCGGCCGCAGCGGAGCCGAGCGTGCCTGAAGGGCCCGAGATCCGGCTCGAGGCCGAGCGGGTGCGCGCCGCCATCGAGGGGCGCAAGGCGAAAAAGGTATTTTTCGGCCTTAAGTCACTGAAGAAACACGAAAAGACGCTTACCGGACGCAAGGTGCTCTCGGTGCGCGCCCGCGGCAAGGCCATGCTCATCGGCTTCGGCAATGGCATGACGCTTTACAGCCACAACCAGCTCTACGGCAGGTGGGTGGTCTGCGACGACGGCAACGTCCCGGAGTCCGGTCGGCAGCTGCGCGTCGCCATCGACGCCCCGGGAAAGAGCGCGCTGCTTTATAGCGCCTCTGACATCGAGGTGCTTCCAAGCAATCGGGTCGACAAGCATCCCTATCTGCGCACGCTCGGTCCCGATCTCCTCAACGATCGAGTCAGCCTCAAGCAAATTAAAGTGCGCTTCGAGCAGCCGGAATTCTGTCGGCGAAGCCTCGCCTCGCTGTTTCTGGACAAAAGTTTTCTCGCGGGTGTCGGTAACTATCTGCGCAGTGAAATTCTTTTCGCCGCCGGCGTGCATCCAGAGCGGCGCCCACAGAATCTGTCGGGGTCGGAGCTGTCGGCGCTCGCGAGAAAAACGCGGCAAATCATGCTGCGCTCTTACCGAACTCGCGGTGTGACCAACGAGCCCGACCGCGTGCGAGCGCTCAAGGCCGGTGGCTTGCCGCGGGAGGAATACCGTTTCGCCGTCTTCGGCCGCAGCGGCGAGCCCTGTTATGAATGCGGCGACGCCATTGTGCGAGAAAATCTTGCTGGACGGCGCTGCTATTTCTGCCGCACCTGCCAGCCGCTATAGTGGAGGCACGCCACGCCGGCAGTCCGAGTGGCGGCATCATTCTTCGTTAACTAAGGTTCAAAAGACACTCGGAAAATGCGGCTTCCCCGGGTCATCGCCGTGCAGTCATCCGATCACATCGAGTTTCTCAAGCAGACCGAGCTGTTCGCGCACATGCCCGTTCGCATGCTCGAGCTTATCGATCGTCACCTGGTGGAGATTCACCTCTCCGCCGGCGAAACGCTGTTCGAGAAAGGTGATGTGGGTGACGCCGTTTATATCATCAAAGAAGGCATTTTGAGCCTGCAGTCCGACGACGTTCACCTGTTCGCGCGGCAGCGGGGGGAGCTGGTGGGGGAATTTGCGCTCATCGACGACGAACCTCGAAGCGCCGCCGCGGTGGCGGAAACGGACACCGTGCTGTTCAAGTGGGAGCGCGACAGCTTCCAGAAAATGCTGGCCAAGGATGCCGAGGTTGCGCGCGGCATTTTTCGCCTGCTCACGGGTAAGCTCAGAGAGGACGTTGAGCGTCGTGTAAGGCTGGTGGCGGAGCAGGAGCGCTGGCGCCAGGACATCGCCCGGGCCCGGGAAATCCAGGCGGGTATGCTGCCGAGAGAACATCTTCTTCAGCCCTCGCTGGAAATCGCCGGATACTGCAGCCCGGCGACGGAAGTGGGCGGCGATTTCTACGATTACATCGAGTACGGTCCGCAGGAGCTCGGCATCATCATCGGCGACGTCACCGGGCACGGCTTTTACTCCGGACTTTTCGTGGCCATGGCGAAAAGCTGTGTGCACACCCAGGCCCGCGTCGCCCACACGCCGGCGGAGATCATGAAAGCCCTGCGCCGGGCGCTGTCCTTGTCGATTCAACGCCGAATGCTCATGACCTGCTGTTACGTCGTGCTCGACCTTTCCCGAAACGTGCTCACATACGCCAACGCCGGACACCCCTACCCGTATCTGTTCACCCCGGAGAGCGGAGCGCTGAAAAAGCTAGACGCGCTGGATCCCATTCTCGGCGCCCTGGACGAGGACGCGCAGGAATTCGAAGAACGGGAGATCCCCTGGCGGCCGGGAGACCTGCTGGTGCTTTACACCGACGGCATTCTGGAAACCCGCGATGCCAGCGGAAAAATGTTCGACGCTGAAGGGATCGAGCAAAGCATCCGCGAATGCGCGAGCGGGTCCGCCATGATGACGCGTGACCGCATGCTCTCCGCGCTCAAAAGGCACGCCGGACGCGCACCGCGCACCGACGATCTCACCCTGGTGGTGGCTCGACTGGGAGATACCGCGGCGTGATTGTCGTCTCCGACCTCGACGGCACGCTGCTCAATTCCAGTCACCGCTTGAGCCAGCGGAACCGCGAGACGCTGAACGCCCTTGGCGAACGAGGCGTCGTCCGCGTGGTGGCCACCGGGAGGACACTCTATTCGTCCCAGCAGGTGCTCGATGACGACTTTCCCATCGACTACCTGGTATTTTCTTCCGGCGCGGGCGTCGTCGAGTGGCCTTCGAAATCGCTCATGCTGGCCCACGACATGGCCCTGGAGGACGCGCTCTTCATTGCCGAAGAATTGATCCAACGAGGGCTGGATTTCATGCTCCATCACGGCGTGCCCGACAATCATCGCTTCTATTACTTCAGCGCGTCCGGATCCAATCCGGATTTCGTGGCCCGCTGCGAGCGATACGGCGAGTTTGCCGAGCCGTGGCCGACGCGTCCGCCGCGCATCCAGCGGGCGAGCCAGCTGCTTGCCATCGAACCCTTCGAGGCGCTTTCCCAGTTCGAAGCGCTGGAGCAGGCTCTCGAGCGTCACAAGGTCATACTGACCACGTCTCCCCTGGACATGTCGTCGCGCTGGATCGAGATTTTTCCGCAAACCGTATCCAAGGCCATCGCCTCAGAATGGATCTGCGCCGAGCTCGGCCTCGACCCGGAGCGCGCACTGGCCGTGGGCAACGATTTCAATGACCGGGATCTGCTGGATTGGGCGCCCAGCGCCCGCGTCGTGGCTAATGCGCCCGAAGAGTTGAAAACGCGCTACCGGGCGGTGAAAAGCAACGACGATGACGGATTCAGCGAAGCCGTCGACCAATGGTTGCGTAGCTGATAGGCGAATTGTTCCGGGGCTAGGGCCGTTTAATCCAGCCGCCCACCGCCTGAATCGGATAGGGGTCGCCCACCGCGCTGACCCACGCGGCGATGGCTTTCTTCTGGCTTTCGAACCGCGCTTCGGGCAGCGCCGTTTGCGCGACCATAATGTCGTTATGCCGACGCATGACGACCCGCGTGTGGCCGAGCACGACAAAGTCGTGCTTGAGCGTTTTGCCGTTATTCTCTCCGGCTTTGATCTCGGTTTCGAGACCGAACCCGAGCACCGCGATGTGAAGCTCTAAGGATCGGGACGGAAGCGACGACGGGTCGAAAGTGGCACTCACTTGCTCGAGATCGAGCTCGAGGCTCAACGGACCCACGGATTCGTCGCTGTCGACCTTGAGCACGGGTAAGAAAAACCACGAGCGCCATTCCTTGCCCGCGAGCACGAAACCCGGCGTGTATACGCTCCCAAGACGACCGCTGCGGGCGTGGCTCCTCTGGCGCTGGCTGTAGCGGGGCGAAGCAAATCGATCCGGCCAGCCGATGTAATCCCAGTAATCCACGTGAAATGCCACCGGAACCACCGATTGCCAAAGCCGAGGATCGTCTTTGAGGTCACTCAGCCATCGATCCGCCGGCGGGCAGCTGCTGCACCCTTCGGAGGTATAGAGCTCCAGAAGGCTTACCCGCTCGTCCGTGCTTTTCAGCGCGAGGCTTTCCGCTAAGGCGGCTACGGGCGCGGCGAGAAGTGAAATAAGCAATGCGAGCAGGAGGCGTGAGTGCATGCGCTGATTTCCGAGAGGACGTATACACAGTGTAATAAATTCCACGCGGGGAGAACGGCGATCGTACGCACCGTGACAAAATTGTGAACTTTCGGGAGCTGAAGGGCGAAGACCCGCCGGACGGCACCGATTCCTACTCCACGGCGAATTTGTCATAAGATTCGCCACCGAGCCCTCGCCGGCCGCCCGGCGGGCTCGACTCCCGGAGTAAGTAAAGAGGATGGCCAAGAACAAGAAAGCGCTGACCGACTGGGCGGACGGGATCTTCGACAGCTTTATTCGCAGCGGTGTGCGGCAGGTGGCGTATGTTCCCGACGCCGGACATGCCCGTCTCATCTCCCTTTGCGAGCGCTCGAGTGAACTCCGCGCCGTTCCCCTCACCACCGAGGAGGAAGGCGTGGCGATGCTCGCCGGCGCGTGGCTTGGCGGACAGCGGGGCGCGCTTCTGATGCAGTCCAGCGGCGTTGGCAACTGCATCAACATGTTCTCCTTGATCCAGGAATGCCGATTTCCGCTTTTCAGCCTGGTGACCATGCGCGGCGAATTCGGCGAGTTCAATCCGTGGCAGGTGCCCATGGGTGTCGGCACCGCGACCGCGCTGGCCAACGCCGGCGCGCTGGTCAAACCGGTGGACGACGTTTCACGCGTGGTGGAGACGGTGAATGCGGCCTTGACCCTGGCCTTCAGCACCTATCGATCGGTGGCGGTGCTCATCTCCCAGCGGGTTATCGGCTACAAGGTGTGGAAGTAGCGAAATTGGCCAAGCGTCGCAAAAAGCTGAATCGACGAAAAGCCGTGGCTCAAATCCTGGAGCAGCGCGGCGACGCCCTGTTGATTACCGGTCTGGGCAGCCCGTGCTGGGACGCCGCCGCGGCGGGAGACCGCGATACCAACTTTTACGTCTGGGGCGGAATGGGCGGCGCCGCCATGATGGGGCTCGGACTCGCCATCGCCCAGCCCGCGCGCCGGGTGCTGGTCATCACCGGCGACGGCGAAATGCTAATGGGTCTGGGGGCGCTTGCCACCATCGCCGTTCAGCGGCCGAAAAACCTGAGCGTAATCGTCATGGACAACGAGCGATACGGCGAGACCGGGATGCAGGCGACGCACACCCACTACGGCGTCGACCTGGCCGGCATGGCCGATTCGGCCGGCTTTACGCTGACGGCGACCATTACCAGCAACAAAACGCTGTCCGAATTCATTCCGAAGATCTACCGCGCCGACGGTCCGGTTTTTTGCGGCGTCAAGGTGGACGATGCCAAGCTGCCGATGGTGCTGCCGGAGCGCGACGGCAGCTGGCTCAAAGCAAGATTCAGGAAAGCGGTGGTAGGGAGCCTGGATTAAATTCGGACCGTATGTCGTATGTCGGGAATCAGTTATTGAGCATCGCCCGCCAAGAAGCCATGTGGGGGCGGCGTTGTCCGCGGACTTTCCAACGCGTGTGTTGAATCGCTTCCCGGCGAGCGCCTGATTGAAAGAATCGCAAGCAAGCTCGCTCGTACTGTGGGCTTGGTTGAGCGCCGCAATCGAGGTTTCAAGTCATGCAATTGGTAACGTACAACATCCAATACGGCCGCGGCAGGGACGAACGCTTCGACCTGGCGAGAATCGCCAGCGAAATCGAGGGCGCCGACATCATTGCGCTGCAGGAGGTCGAACGTCACTGGTCGCGTTCCGGCAATGTGGATCAGCCTGCGGAGATCGCGAGGCTGCTCGGTGATTACTACTGGGTCTACGGCGCCGGCGTCGATCTGCACGTGAACAGCCCGCCGGGCGCAGAATCGGGCGCCAATCTGCGCCGGCAGTTCGGCAACATGTTGCTTTCTAAAACGCCGATCATCGCTTCGCGCAATCACCTGTTGCCGAAGTACGCAAGCCTGGGGCCGATGAGCCTGCAGCGTAATGCACTCGAGTGCGTCATCGACACCGCGCAGGGGCCGGTGCGTTTTTACTCAATCCACTTGACCCATCTCGCCGCCGAAACCCGTCTGCCTCAGGTTGAACGATTGCTGGAAATTCACCGAAGCGCGCGGGTCGAGGGCGCGGCAATCAGCGGGGGAGCGCTCAAGGAGGAATGGACCCAGGACGGTATGCCTCCCCCTATGCCGGCAAACGCGGTGCTTATGGGCGACTTCAATTTCGAGCCGGATTCGGCGGAGTACGCGCGCGTCTCCGGACCCGTCTCGCCCTACGGCGGGCGGGTAGTCAATCCGGAAGGCTTTGTCGACGCCTGGGTGGAGAGCGGACACGGCGTGGACGAGGGCGTGACCGCGGATATCTACGGGCGTCCGGTGCGTCTCGACTACTGCTTTGTAAGCGCAGGGCTGCGGGAATTCATTGGCGGCGCAGAGATTGATCATGAGGCCCGAGGCTCCGACCACCAGCCGGTGCGGATAAGCATCGAGCTTTGACCGCGTAATTTGTTTGCAAACTCCGGTTGAATATGGGGTCCCGCCCGCGATTGGAATGACGGGGGCGGCGTGGCACGATCCATGATTGGAACTTTTAGCGCTTTCCGCCCCCGAACAAGGTAAATTCCTCGGGAAGATGCCGGGCTGCCCGGATGAAAGCACTGATGGAGTAAGTCATTGAAGGCAATACTGAAAGGCTTCGGCGTCATCATCGCCGTAATTGTGGCCATCATCGTAGGCGTCATCATCATTGTGCCTCTGATGATCGATCCCAACGACTACAAGGACGAGATTTCGCTCAGGGTAAAAGAGCAAACCGGCCGGGATCTCAAAATCGAAGGCGACATGGTGCTTACCTGGTATCCCTGGCTCGGATTCGAGATGGGGAGCGTGGAGCTCGGGAACGCGCCCGGTTTCGAAGAGCCCGTATTCGCGTCTACGGACAAGGTCGCTATCCGCCTCAAGCTCATTCCCCTGCTTAGAAAAAGACTGGTGATGGATACCCTCGAGGTTCACGGGCTTCACCTGAACCTGGAGAAAAACGCCAAGGGTGAGACCAACTGGGACGACCTGGTCAAGGGCGGCGAACCCGGACAGCCGGCAGACTCCGGCAAGGCGCCACAGCTGGCCGCCTTTGCCATCGGTGGCCTGGACATTCAAAACGCGAATATCAGATGGAGCGATGCCCAGGCGGGAAAACAGTACACGGTGCGAAATTTCAGCCTGGCCACCGGTGCCCTCGACCCCGGTAACCCGGTGGACGTGAGCGTCGGTCTCGATGTGCAAAGCACCGAGCCGCCCATGAGCGGCCGGATCGAGGGCTCGGGCCAGCTGGAGATGAATCCGGATACCCAGCTGTTCAGGGCAATCGATTTTAATCTGGACGCGGGCTTTCAGGGAGAGCAATTTCCGGGAGGAAAAATGGAGCTGAGCCTGTTTACCGACGCGGTGGCGGACGGTAAGCAGAATTCAATCCGGGTCAACAGCCTGAGGCTGAACACGCTGGGCATGGAAGCGGACCTGACGCTCAACGGCCAGCTGACGCCGGAAGGGCCGAAATTCACCGGCACGCTCAAAGTGCCTGACTTCAGTCCCCGCACCATGCTGGAGAGTCTGACCAACGGTGACATCGAGACCGCGGATTCTTCCGCACTGGCAAGCGCGTCGCTGGAAGCGGGAATCAGCGGCACTGACAATAGCCTCACGCTCAAGCCGATAACCATGACGCTAGACGAGTCCAACCTGAGGGGCGAAGTGCTGGTGCAGAATTTTGCCAGGCCGGCCGTCGGCTTCAGCTTCGGTCTTGATCAGATGGACGCGGACCGGTATCTGCCTCCGCCGAAGGAGGGCGAGCCCGAGGCCGCCGCGACCCCGGCCGCCGCCGCCTCGTCCGCCGGCGGGCTGCCGATGGAAACTCTTCGCAACCTCAACGTGGTCGGAAAGCTGGCGGCGGTTAATTTCAAGGTCGCCAAGCTCACCGTAAGCGACTTCAACGCCAACATCACGGCGAAGAACGGACTGATCCAGATCACCCCGCTGACGGCGAAGCTTTACGAGGGCGTTTACGCCGGAAATATTCAGCTCGACGCGCGAGGTGAGAGCCCGAAGATTTCTCTCAGCGAGAAGCTCACCGGAATCCAGGCCGGGCCGCTGGTCAAGGATTTGCAGGGTAAAGAAACTCTCACCGGCAAAGGCGACGTCTCGATTCAGGTAAATGCCGTCGGAACGGAGCCCGAAAGTGTCAAGAAAACTCTGAACGGAAACGCGGCTTTCGTGTTCCGTGACGGAGCGGTCAAGGGTATCAATATTGGTCGCATGATTCGGGAAGCCCGGGCGAAACTTAAAGGCCAGACGCTTCCGCCCAGCGAAGAGCCGGAGCAAACGGACTTTGCCGAGCTCACCGGCACGGTGACGTTTACCAACGGCTTGGCCCAGAACAAGGATCTGCTGATTAAGTCTCCGCTGCTGCGGGTCACCGGCGCCGGGAGGGCGGATCTTCCCACGGAAGCCATCGATTACCGGGTGCACGCCAAGATCGTCGGAACTACCAAGGGCCAGGGCGGAAAAGAGCTCCAAGAGCTGAGCGGCGTCACTATCCCGATTCGGATCACCGGCACCTTCACCGAGCAAAAATACGCGCTCGACGCGGAGTCGTTGGGTAAAGGTCTGGCCGAATCCAAGGTGAAGGAAATTATCGAAAAGAAGGTCGGTGGATCTGCGGCCCCGGGTGGAACCGCCTCGGCCGCGGACGACGTCAAGGAAAAGGCCGAGGAGGTCAAGGACAAAGCCAAGGAGCTGATCAAAGGACTGCTGGGGAACTGATCCGGAGGCTGGATTCGGGCTCTGACATTCGGACGTTTGCTTAACGGCAATTGTCGGGTACAGCCCGCTGCGGTGAATTGTTAGGCTGAGACTCACGCTTGTCTCCGGAGGCCGACGCCATGCGTGAGATTCCCCTCTACGTTTTCGACAGCTTCACTGACCGTCTGTTTGCCGGCAATCCGGCGGCGGTGTGTCCACTCGAGTCCTGGCTCGACGACGACACCATGCTGTCCATCGCCGCCGAGAACAATTTGTCTGAAACCGCATTCTTCGTTGCCGAGAACAGCGGCTTTCGGCTGCGCTGGTTCACCCCGGCCATCGAGGTCGATTTGTGCGGCCACGCCACCCTCGCCACGGCGCACTATCTGTTCAATGAAGCGGGACATGATTCCGGAGAGCTTCGATTCGAGACGCGAAGCGGTCCTCTGATGGTGTCGAGATCGGGAGAGCTTTTGACCATGGACTTCCCGGCCAGGCCGCTGGAGCCAGTGGCGCGGGAGAAGGAGGTGGGCGCGGCGCTCGGCGCGCTGCCGGAAGCGGTGCTCAAGTCGGCGAAAAACTACCTCGCGGTGTTTGATTCCGAGCGGCGCGTCCGCGACCTGAGCCCCGATATTCCGGCGGTGAAGGCGCTAGGCGTCCACGGCGTTATCGTCACCGCGCCGGGAGAGCGGGTGGACTTCGTCTCCCGCTATTTCGCCCCCGGGGCCGGAATCGCCGAGGATCCGGTGACCGGCTCCGCCCACTGCAGCCTGACTCCGTACTGGGTCGAGCGACTCGACAAGAACCCGCTGGATGCCGAGCAGGTTTCGGCAAGAGGCGGGCGCTTGAAGTGCGAGCTCAAAGGTGACCGGGTATTTATTTCCGGTCGCGCCGTGCTGTATTCGCGCGGCGCCATCCGACTTCCGGATTGAACTTACATCGTCGTTCGCAATTTAAGACCGATCTGATCCATATTTCGGCCATGGTGAGAAGCAACGGCTCGAAATGGCTGCCGCGGGGTTAAGCTCGAGGGAAGGCTGGACGCTCATTCTGGTGGTCCTGATTGCCTTGGCGCTTTCGGGGATCGGGCCCGAAGATCGCTTGACCTGGGTGCTGGAGATCACGCCGGTATTCATCGGACTGCCGCTGGTGCTGGCGACGAGGCGCAATTTCCCGCTGACGCCGCTGCTTTATCGACTGCTGGCAATTCACGCCCTGATCCTTATCCTCGGCGCCCATTACACCTATGCTAAAACGCCCCTGGGTTTCTGGGCGCAGGATCTCTTCGGCTTCGAGCGTAACCACTATGACCGCCTGGGGCATTTCGCACAGGGATTCATTCCCGCGGTGCTGGCGCGGGAAATTCTGATTCGATGCTCGCCACTCAGATCCAGCGCCTGGCTGTTCTTCATCGTGGTTTGCGTCTGTCTCGCTTTCAGCGCGTTCTATGAGCTGTTGGAGTGGTGGGTTGCGGCAATCGGCGGTGACGCCGCGCACGAATTTCTCGGTACCCAGGGCGACCACTGGGATACCCAGTGGGACATGTTCCTGGCGCTCACCGGGGCCATCGTCTCGCTGCTGCTGCTTCGCCGACTGCATAACCGCCAGCTGACACGCATGGGCGTCGCTGGCAACATTGGCGAACCGCGCGAGTCGACTTGATCGATCTGGCATAGCGATTACTTCTCATGTTCCGACTTTTTAACAGCAAGGCGCGGGAAATTCGTCAACTCAACCGCGACGCGCCGCTGATTATCGAAAACGCGCGCGAGAGCTATCGCTCTGAGCTGGTGCGCGACATCGCAATTTTAGTCCACCAGAAGATCAGCGAGGCAAAGAGCAACTGTGGCGACAATGTCGCCTGTCTTCAACGTGCGCTGGATCACTTCCGCAAGCTGCACCGCGAGGCCCGGAGAAAAAACGAGCACGTGGGGCTTACCGCTTACACGCTTATCATCATTTATTTACGCGCGGAGCTGATTGGTCCCCAGTGCGCGCCGGCGCGGACCGCCATCGACGGGTTTCTGGACGAATGGCGCCACGCGCTGGAGCAAGAGGACGAAGCGTCCCAGCCCCCGTCTTAGCGCCAACCAAAACTCGGATGCGCGGCGGAGGTCAGCGAAGCCGTGGATTTTCCAGATCGAAGATGCGAATGACGCCGTCGTCACCGGTGTTGGCCAGATAGCGCCCATCGGGCGAAAGTGCGAGCACCGTGCCGCAGACCGGATGGCGGCGTAAGTCACGCAGCGTCTTCCCGCTCTCCGGGTCCAGAAACAATACCGAGCTGTCGTTGATACGGCTGATGCTGGCAATGGCGTTTTGAGCCGGCGCGAACTGCAGTGACGAGATCACGCCCCAGTGGTCCGTGTCCCTCACCTCGAGCCTGCCGCTTGCGAGATCCCAGCGGAACAATTTAAACCAGCCGCCGCCGTAGAGGCGCTCGCCGTCCGGCGAAAAGGTGAGGCTGCGCGCGTCGGTGGGGGGCGCAGCGAGCTCTCGGGGCGGCCCGCTTTCGCTCAGCAGGAACACCCGGCCGTCGTATCCGCCGGACGCGATGCGTCCGCTGGGGGCGTGCTCGGCGAGCGCGGCGACGCCGCCGTCGTGCAGGCTGATTCCGGCTACGGGATCGAGCTTCGGCAGCTCCCAGGTGCGCACCGCACCGTCACGATGCGCGGTGACCACGCGCCTGTCGCTGGCGACCATCTTGTCGATGGGGGTGCCGGTATCCCGCTCGGAAATTCGGGCGCCGCTCCGATCCCAAATCTTCAGCCGGCCGTCGGAGCCGGCGGTGACGATCCGCTGCCGGGTAAAGGCAACGCCATGCAGGTAAGCGTCGTGGGCTTTGAATCGCAACACCGGGGTGAATTCACCCGGTCGCCATACGGCCACCTGGCCGTCCCAACCCCCCGAGGCCAGCAGGCCGGATTCGGGATCGAAGTGCAGCGCCTCGGCGCCGGAGTGAACGCGCTGGTACTGAAACGCAGGCAGCTCGCGCCCGGGATTCAACGCGCCGCAGGC
>JBFIYQ010000037.1:0-12494 GCA_041605275.1 Gammaproteobacteria bacterium | reverse complement strand
TGAAGCGATGACTTCGCCATGTCCGTTTCGACGAAGCCCGGCGCCACGGTGAAGACGTAAACGCCGTGGGGCGCCAGCGCCTGGGCCAGCGACTGCCCCATGGCGTTGAGCCCGGCTTTGCTGGCGCCGTAAGCCGGCGCCCGGGGCTCGCCGCGGAAGGCGCCCCGGGAGGAGACGTTGACGATGCGTCCGCCGCCGGAGTTCATCATCTGCCGCGCGGCGTGATAGCTCAAGATCGCCGGACCGAGCAGGTTGGTGGCGAGCGTTCTCCGCCAGGTGTCGAGCCAGTCGTCGAATCCGACCTCGGCAATTTCGTGATACTCGAAAATACCGGCGTTGTTGACCAGCACGTTGAGTCCGCCCATGCGCCGGATCACATCGTCCACCAGCGCTCCGGCGTCGCCGGCATCGGCGAGATCGGCGGCAAACATCGCGTGGCCGCTGCCCTCGAGCAGGGCGAGCGTTTCGTCGGCCGCGTCCTTTAGGCTGCGGTAGTGCACCGCCACCCTTGCCCCGGCCGAGGCGAACTGCTTCGCGGCTTCGCGTCCGATGCCGCGGGACGCGCCGGTGATCAGCACCACCTGGTGGTCGAAACGCATGGTCTGTTCGCCGGCGCCCATCGCTGTTGTTGAAACGTGTTCCGCTGAGGCGCCGGATCTGCTCAGCGGGCCCAGGGCGGCGGCGCGGCGAACATGTCCCGGTCGCGGATCCAGCCGAAATCCGGACCGTCCCAGCCGAAGGACTCGAAGTCGACGCGCCCTCGCCCGTCGAAGCGCACCCCTTCTTCCATCAGCTTGAGCTGCTGACGCGCGGTTCCGCCGCCGCCGCTTCGCTCGCTGACGCGGCCCTGGCCGTTGATCACCCGCTGCCACGGCACGTCGTCCTGCTCCAGCGCCGCCATCGCGTAGCCCACCATGCGCGCGCTGCAGTGGCCCTCGATGGCGGCGATCTGTCCGTATGTCGCCACGCGGCCCCTGGGGATCTGGCGGACGATGTCGTAGATGCGTGCGTACACGCTTGCCGCCGGCGCGCTCTCGCCACTGGCCGCGTTGCTCAGGCGCTCACGCCGAGGCATCGCTTGAACGCCTCCTCATCGAAAAAGTAGTGGCAGATCTCTTCCTCACCGCCCATCAGCACCGGCACCTTCTCTCCCAGGCGCGCCTCCAGCGCAGGGTCGTCGTCCACGTCCACCTCCACCAGCTCCAGCCCCAGGCGCGCGCGCCAGGGTTCGACCGCGGCGCGCATGTCGTCACACAGATGACAGTAGGTACGAATGTAAAGTGTCAGCTTGAGAGGCCGCATGATCGCACCGGTGACCGATCCGCGGCGAGGTTATCCCGGGGTCCGGTACGCCGCAACTTCTTGTCACGCCAGCAAAAGTTGCCGGAAGTGGTTGATTTTATGTCGACGGCACGAACTTTATGCCTATAATCGGCGCCACGTCACGTGAGCCTGCAATCGAACCGCCACAACCAGAGCGGCAATAGAACGTTTCCAGGAGGAACCATGTTCAAAAAAAGTGAGCCCGATCCCGTTCGTCATCCGCCGGAAAGCCCCGAGGCCAGCTTCATGCCCGAGCGCACCACTCCGGCAACCAGGATCAAAGACACCGCCACCATCGGCCCTTCCATTCGCATCCGCGGCGACCTCGCCGGGGACGAGGATCTTCTTGTCCAGGGACAGGTGGAAGGCACCATTACGCTGGAACAGAATCTCGTCACCATCGGTAAGGAAGGCAAGGTCAACGCCACCGTCAATGCGCGGGTGATCATTGTCGAGGGGCAGGTGGACGGGGATTTGAACGGCGAGGAACAGGTCACGCTGAAGAAATCGGCGGGAGTGCGCGGGAATATCGTATCGCCGCGGGTAAGCCTCGAGGACGGCGCGCGCTTCAAAGGCTCCATCGACATGGAGGGCCAGCCGTCGAAAAAGGCCGGCAACGCATCAAAGAACAGCAAGGTCACCGAGATCAAGTCGCCTTCCACAGGCGGCGATGACTCGGCAAAGTCCGGAGGAAAAAAGTCCGACGATCAGCAGCTGTTCAAGTCTTAAGTCATGGCCCAGTTCGGTGTCGCACAGCAGGCGTTTCCGACGCTTGAATCCGAGGCGTTCACGTTTCGTTCGCCAAGCCTGAAGTTCATCTGTAAACACCTTGCTTCGGATCGCAAGCACGCCATTCTCGACCTGGGCATGCCCTCGGGCAGCAACGTGGACTTTTTCGCCCGCGTTCCCTGCACCCTCTACGTCGAAGACTTCTACGAATCGCTGCTGAGCCTGCCTCCGCCCGATGGCGACGCGGACGACGAATTCTGGGATCTGCGCGTGGACCAGTGTCTCGCGCACGATCCCGGGACGCGGCTGGACATGATTTTCGCCTGGGATCTGATCAACTACATGGAGCCGGATCTGATCCGCGCGCTGATGAAGCGACTTTCCCGCAGCTGCCGCAGCGGCGCGCTGCTCTACATCATGATCTCCACGGCGCCGAGAATTCCTCGGCGCCCTGCGAGCATTTCCATCACTTACGAGGATCGGGTGCGCTACCACGGCGCGGCCCCGGTGGACAAGCCGAACCCGCGTTACACCGCGCTCAAGGTCGAGCGCATGCTGCCGCGGTTCAGACTGCTGCATTCATTTCTGCTGGGAGCGTCGCTGCAGGAATTTCTTTTCAGCTTCCAGTGACCGGCGCTGATCGGCTCGTCCCCCCGGCGTGAAGACCACGGCCGTCCTCCAACGGGAACGGCCCTCATGCTTTCGCGGTGACCGCCGCGAAGCGAACGAACCCGTCTGCGTCCACCGTCCGACGCAGCCTGCCTTGACCCTCCAGATACACCAGGTGAGAAAGGCTCTCCCCCATGGCGAACATGATCTGGTGGGCGTCCAGCTCGCGCCGGAACATCACCTTAAGCGTCTGGGCCGCGGTGCGCGGCGTGCGGCAGAACTCCGCCAGCACATTGAGCCGTTCGGCGTGATGGGCACTCAGCGCTTCGATCCGGGAATGCAGCCCGAAAAAGGGAAGATTGTGGGACGGCAGCACCAGCACCTCTTGCGGAAGCACCGCCAACCGCTCTAAAGACTCCAGGTACTCGCTCAAGGGGTCGGCACCGGGCTCGATGGCCGACAGGCTGATGTTGGGCGAAATTTTCGGCAGAACCTGATCGCCGGAAATGAGGACGCCTTTCTCCTCACAGTAGAGGCAGGCGTGCTCCGGCGCGTGCCCCCGGCCGACTATGACGGTCCAGTCGCCATCGCCGATGGTCAGGCGATCGCCGTCGGTGATGCGCCGGTAGCTCGCCGGCGGCGTGCCGACCACGCGGCGGTAGGCGTTGCCGCGCCTGGCCAGGGCGTCGAGACGATCCCGGTCGAGGCCGTGCCGTCTGAACAGCTCCACCTGGGCTCTGGATACGCGCCCGTCGGCGTCGGCGTGGAGCATGGAGCCGGTCAGCCACTCCGATCGCGTCATCCACAGCGGGACGTTCAAGACCTCGGTGAGCCAGCCGGCGAGTCCAAAGTGATCGGGGTGAAAGTGGGTTGAGATGACGCGCTTGACCGGTCTTCCGGACATCAAACCCGAGAACAGCGATCGCCACGCGGATTTGACCTCGTCGCGCGCAATGCCGGTATCGACGATGGTGAACCCGTCGCCGTCTTCGAGCAGCCAAAGATTGATATGATCGAGAGCAAACGGCAGCGGCATGCGCAGCCACAGAACGCCGGGCGCGACCTCGAGTCCGGCCCCGGTTTCGGGCGGCTGATGGAAAGCGTAGGTCACCGAGGCGGCAGGCGCGGAGCGGGCCATTTTCCCTGTTTGCATCGACAACCCTTTAATAATGTGTTTTCTTCGTCAACGGCCCGGGATTATTCCCATGGAAATATGTCCGCCATATTCCCATACTTTTTCGAGACGTTGCATTTTTCTCGTCGATAAGAAGTAGAACCTCTTGAACAGAAGCAGCGACGCCCTTCACCGTTTCATCATCGAGCAGTCACACGTTCGCGGTGAAATCGTGCGCCTCGACTCCACGCTTCGCGCGCTTGAAGGTGGGAACGACTATCCCGATCCGGTCAGGCAGCTGCTTGCCGAAACCGCCGCTGCAACCGCGCTGCTCGCCGCCACCATAAAGTTCGACGGTTATCTTACTCTGCAGGTCAAAGGCAACGGCCCCATCAACCTGCTGGTGGTGGAGGCCACCGGCGACGGAACCCTGAGAGGCGTAGCGCGACACGACGACGTGGTCCCGGACGCCGGCATCCGAACGCTCATGGGCGCCGGCCATCTGGTCATGACCATTGATCCCGGACGCGGTAGAGAAAGATATCAGGGCATCGTGTCTCTTGACGAGACCAGCCTGGTGCGCACGCTGCAAAACTATTTCAGCCGGTCCGAGCAGCTGCCGACGAGATTATGGCTTGCCGTCGACGACAACTCCGCGGCCGGATTTCTGCTGCAAAACCTTCCCGCCGATCGGCCCCGGGACGCGCTGGAAGACGATGACGACTGGAACCGCTGCGTGCTGCTTGCCGATACGCTCACCGACTCCGAGCTGCTTCATCTTCCGGTGGAAAAACTGCTCTATCGTCTGTTTCACCAGGAGTCGGTGCGGCTACTCGGCGCCTCGCCGGTAAACTTCGCCTGCCGCTGCTCCCGGGAGCGCGTCGAGCGCACTCTTAAAGCCTTGGGCCAAGGCGAAGTAAAACAGATTCTGGAGGAAGACGGAGAGGTGGAGGTTCGCTGCGAGTTCTGCAACACCACCTACGCCCTGGATGCGGTGGATATCGGTCACCTCTTTGCGGGCGACTATCAGCCGGACTTTAACCAGACCCGCCATTAGAACCTCTCTCGGCACGCGCAGCGTCAAAGAGAGGTTCTAATCAAACATTAAACCCTTCTTCCACCACAACATACCCTGCGAACCGCTCAATCTCCTTGTTTAGGCCACTCGGGAAGATCCGGGTAACGCTCCCGCGCCAGCCTTTCCACCGCGTCGAGAAACTTCCTCGAAGCGAACTTTCCGTTTTTCGAAAGCCGCAGCTCACTGGCCACATCCAGCACCGCCGGATGAATGCGCAATGCCCCCTGCCGCCGGATGCTCGAACGAGCCCACATCCCGAGCGCATCCCTGGAAATAAGCTCCATCAGCGCGCGAAAGCGATAGAAGGCGCTGGCAAAGACGGCGCGGTCGCCCGCGTATCGCCGCTTGAGCGCGATGGCGGCGCGATTGTAAGGCGTGTCCGAAAGCTGAAGCGGCAGGCCATCATCACCGACCAGCTCTTCGTGCTGATCCGCGGCTGACGAATCGTCCAGATCCTGGGGCCGCTCTCCGGCGACGATCGCCAGCTGGAACGCCTGGGCGAACTCCGCGGGCTCCAGGATGCACGCGTTCTCGGGGCGCTGCTTTTTCATCTCGAGTCGTGTTTTGCCGACGGTGCTTAAGCTTTAGCGTGAATCCAGAAACGCCATCATCGCACTGTTGAAGGCGTCAGGCTGCTCGACGTTGGAGAGATGGGCGGCATCGTCGATTACCACCAGGCTCGAACCTTCGATTCGCGATTGAATGGCCTGCGCGTCCTCCAGCGGCGTCGCCGGGTCGTCGGCGCCCACGATGACTCGGGTCGGCAGACGAATATCCTTCAGCCGATCGATATAGTCGATTCGGCGGATGGCCTCACAGCAACCGACGTAGCCCGTCACCGGCGTGCTCAGAATCTGCGCGCGAATCGCCGCAACGCCGGGGGGATCCCGCTCGAGATACGCGGGCGTGAACCAACGCGCCATTGTCGGCTCGCAAAGCGGGGCCATGCCGTCGCTCTGCGCGGTTTCGATGCGATCCGCCCAGATGGGCTGAGCCGCCTGCGAAACCACGCTTAGGGTGTCGCAAAGCAGTAGCGACCGCAGCCGCCCGGGATGCCTTAGGCCAAGGTTCTGCCCGATCATGCCGCCCATGGACAGGCCGACCCAGTGAACCTGGTCGATGTCCAGCGCATCGAGCATCGCAACCACGTCGTCGGCGAGCAGATCCAGACTGTAAGGCGCGGGCGTCGCTTCGCTGCCGCCGTGACCGCGAACGTCGTAGCGAAGAACGCGGAATCGATCGCTCAAGGCCGGCATCTGCGGCTCCCACATGACGCCGCTGCAGGCCAGCGAGTGGCTAAAGCAAACCGTGGCTGCTCCTTCCGGTCCGGTGAGCTGGCAGGAGACGTGGTGATTGTTGACTTTGATCCGCATGCTCAGTAGCGAAGCTGACTGTTCGTATTGGAACCTTCGAAGTGTGAATTTTTCGCAGCGGGGGATGATACAACACACTCGAGCGGCGACACCCTTCGCTCCCTTGCTAGAATGCGCCCTCGAGCCAGAACGCGCCCCGCGCTGATGCCTTACCTCGATTGCGAGATTGGACCATGAGATCGTTTTTCCGGATGATTTGTCTGCTACCCCTGCTTTCGGCCCCCGCCGCCGTTGCCGACGTCATCGGCGTGTACCGCGACTGGGTCGCGGTCACCTCCACTGAAGGTAACGAAAAGACCTGCATGATGTGGAGCCAGCCCAAGCAGAGCGAAGGCTACAAAGGAAAGCGCGGTGAGGCCTTCGCTTTCGTCACCCACCAGCCCGCGGACAAGCGGCTCAATCGCGTAAGCTTCGAGACCGGCTACAAGATAGGCAAGCCGAACGCACTTCAGGCGAACGTCGGAGACCAGCAGTTCAAGCTCAGCGCCTCGGGGACCGGGGCCTGGACGCGCAGCGGCGAGGACGACGCCGCGCTGATCAAGGCCATGCGCGCGGGAAGCACCATGACGGTGACGGGAAGCGGTCCCGGCGGAGAGACAGTGAAGGACAGCTACTCGCTTTACGGATTCACCGCCGCCTACAACGCCATCAGCGCGGCCTGCAAAGTGCGCTGATCATTCCCCCGGCGTGGCTCAGGGCTTGAGCCTCAAGGCGTAGGCGCCGAGCACTTTTTCTCTGCTGGTGCCCCGGCTGCGCAGCTTGACCTCCCCCTGGAGCACGATGGCGTTGGCACCCCGTTTCGCCGCTTCCGACTGCAGGGCCTCAATGAGATCTTCCTTCTCCGAAAGATCCACGCCGTAGGCGATGACTATCCCCAAGGAGTCATAGCTGCCCTCTTGCGGAAACGCCTGCAGCACCTTGACCTCATCACGGTGCGCGGGATAGCTGGGCGCGCCGGGCGTCGGTTTGAATTCGGTGCTGGCGCAGGCGCTCAACAGGACGACGGCGATCAGGGCTGCCATTGTCCTCATCGGCTGATCTCGAAAATTCGGGACTGAGAGCATAGCATTCATGCCGCGGCCGGCAGCCGGCGACCTGGCAAAAGGAATCCCATGAGCACCGCAGATCGGGAATCGGAATTCAAGCGGCTGTGGCCCACCGTGGTCCTCGAGCGCGTGGTGCCGGGACACGAAGGCGCCAACCGGGCGCTGTCGCGTCTGATCCAGGAGCTGGAACGCAAGCATAAGAACCTGACCACCGACTACCGCAGCGACAATCTGCTGATTATCGAGGATCCCGCGGTGGCCTGGCTGCGGGAGTGCATCAATATCACCGTGAGGGATTACTTCAGCCATCTCGGCATGCGCTACGATATTCGCTGGAGCCTGCACGGCTGGGCCAACGTCAACCGCTTCGGCGACTACCACGACTACCACAATCATCCCCACGCTTACCTGAGCGGCACCTACTACGTGCAGGTACCGACAACCTTCGAGCGGCTCAAAACCCGAAACGACGTGAGGCCTGGGCGCATCACCCTGTACGACCCCAGAAGCTCAGCCAACATGATCGCCATCAAGGGTGATCCCTACGTAGAGCCGGAGCACACCGTTACGCCGGTGCCCGGAATGATCCTGCTGTGGCCCGCTTTCGTGAACCACTTCGTGCACCCGAACCTGTCGAAGCAGCTGCGTATCAGCGTGAGCTTCAACGTGATGCTGAAATGGTCGGAGGAGTATTTACCAGCACAGAAGTGAAACGAGGCAGGCATGGGGGCGTATATCGCCTGTCGAAGAGAAGGCCGGAGACCCGCGTGCGATCAACGGCGAGTACTCTATAGCGCCTGTTCAGAGGAATCGCGAGCAAGCTCGCTGCTACAGCGGGTTTCGTCCTGGGTCGCGTTACCCATCACGCGTTACCCGTCACCAATCGCTCACTCCCAATCCTTTGGCCGCACTGCACCCGTCATTTGCGCAAGGTCGCGGTCCATCTGGTTGCGCATGCTGGCGTAGAGCTTGCCCGCGGTGAACTGGCCGCCGGGAAGGTTGATCATTCCCGTGCGCTCTTCCTTGACTTTGGTCGCCCGCCGGCGCATGCGGTAGATGCCGAACAGCGCGAGGAGCACGTTGATCACGGCGCTGTAAATAAACAGCCCCCGGGGGCCAACGCCGCCCATCACCGCGGAAGCCACGAGTGGACCTATGCTCGCGCCGATGCCGTAGGCAACCAGCAGCGCGCTTGCCGTTTCCACCCGGCGCTCGGGATCGGAAAAATCGTTGGTGTGGGCGGCGCTCACCGAATAAATTGTGAATGACAGCCCGCCGTAGAGCGCCGCGAACGCGTAAAGCGCGGGCATGTACCTACCCGCCGTTGCCGCAACCCCGACGCAGGCCATCGCCGTGGCCGCCGCGACGAAGACCAGGATCCAGCGCCGGTCCATGCGATCCGACAGCCGCCCGATGGGCCACTGAAGCGCAAGCCCGCCGAAAATGGCGGTGGCCATGAAGGTGGACGTCTGGGTGATGGAAAGGCCGATGCTGTGAGCGAACACCGCGCCCAGACCGTGGAACACCGAATTCACCAGACCTGAGGACAACGCGCCCATGAAACCCAGCGGCGAAGTGCGCCATAAGACATCGAAGCGCGCTCGCTCCGGCGGACGGGGGATCGGCGCCATGGCGCGGGTCAGCAGCACCGGAACCAGAGACAGCGAGAAAATGATCGAGGCGATGCTGAAGAGTTGGAATCGGGACGGATCCGAAAGCGGCAACAGCAGCTGGCCGCAACCGGCGGCGAAGTAGTTGGTGATCATGTAAAGCGAGAGCACCTGTCCCCGGTTGGCGTTGGTGGCGCGCTCATTGAGCCAGCTCTCGGTGACCAGGATCATGCCGGCCATGCAAAACCCAGACGCCATTCTGCTCATCGCCCACACCGCCGGGTGAATGATCAGTACCGGAAGCAGCGCGGTGACCGACATGATGGAGGCGAAAGCGGCAAAGGCGCGGATGTGGCCGACGCGGGCCACCACCTGTGGCGCCCTGAAGGCGCCGATGAGGAGACCAGTGAAGTACGCGGTCACGATAAAGCCGACGCTGGCGGCGCTGAAACCCTCGATCTGGGTGCGCACCCCGAGCAGCGTCGCAAACAGCCCGTTTCCGAGCAACAGCAGCCCGTAGCTGAGCAACAGCGACAGAACCGTCAGGATGGTGGCTAACATTCGGGCTCGATAAGGGGATGAATTTGAGTCTGGTTGTTTTAAGCCGGTGCGAACGCTCGGCCGCAGGTGTGCCGCCTCAAGGCCGGTGTTATTCTAAATCCAGCCGCGGCCAACGGGCCCCCATCTCACCGCGGCGGTGTCCGGCGAAGATATCATGAGCACACCCCAGCAGGATCAGTTCGACGCCTCGAGACAGCAGATGGTCGAGCAGATCGCCCTGCACGCCCGTCTGGTCGGCGAACGAACGGGCCGCGCCGAGCTTGCCGAGGGGGTGATGACCATCATGGGCCAGGTGCCGCGTCACGAGTTCGTGCCGCTCGAGCTGAGGCAGTTTGCCTATCTCGATACCCCGCTGCCCATCGGCTATGAAAAGACTATTTCCCAGCCGTTCATCGTCGCCCTGATGACGGATCTGCTGGAGCTCCAGCCCACCGATCAGGTGCTCGAGGTCGGAACCGGGCTCGGCTATCAGGCCGCGGTGCTCGCCACGCTTGCAAGCCGCGTATTCAGCGTCGAGCTGATCGAAGAGCTCGCCCGCGGCGCGCAGCGTCGGCTCAAGGATCTCGGATACGATAACGTCGAGCTCAAAACCGGTGACGGCTCGGTGGGCTGGGTGGAGCACGCGCCCTTCGACAAAATCCTGGTGGCGGCCGCCCCGGAGCTGGTGCCGACGTCCCTGCTCAATCAGCTCAAGCCGGGAGGCCGGATGGTGGTCCCGGCGGGCATCGAAGACGCCCAGCAGCTGATGGTGGTGACCAAGAGCGCCCAGGGCCAGCTCACCATGACCGAAATCCTTCCGGTGCGGTTCTCGGCGTTGATGACGTCGAATTAGCGCGGGACCAGGCCCGCTTTTAAAGCGAGCTTTCTCGCGATTATTTATTCGACGACCTTTGTCTCAGGCTTTCCTCTCCTCGGCTCCCTCCAACCGTATCAGTACCTGCCCAGCGATCAGCGAAAGCAATCCGTAGCCGGCGAAAAAGTACAACCCCGGTCCTAACGAGGCGTCGGTGAAGGACTTGGATTCAGTGCTCAAAAAGGCGAGCAGGATGGCGACCACGAAGACGTCGGTCATCGACCACTTGCCGATGAAGCGGATGCTTCTCAGCGCGAACTGCTTCGAGCGCTCAGCGAATCTGCCCAGGGCGACGAAGGAAAGCAGCAGCTTTACCACCGGAATCAAAACGCTGAAAAGAAACAACAGGGCGGCGACCAGCAGGTTGCCTCCCGAGGCGAGGTGTCGGGAGGTGCCGATGATGCTTCTGGATTCATACTGAAAGACCACCTCGCCGAGCAGCGTGACCTCGGTTTGCGCCACCACGGTAAGCATGGGGGCGACAATACCCACCATAAGAAATATCGCCGATACCCCGATAAGGTGCAGCGCCAGCGTCCGAAGCGAAGTTTCGGCGGAACCACGCGCCTGATTGGACTTGAAGATCAGAAACGCAAGCGATAATCCCAGCAGCAGCCAGCCGCTCCATTCCACCCGGCGCTGGTGGTAAGCGGCAATCTCGTTCAGACTCTGCACCTTCTCGACCTTCTCACTCGCCCCCTGGTAAAGGCCCAGGCTCAACCATTCGAGCGTGCGCTTGAGCTTCGTGTCCGCGCGCTCAGACGCGGTCTCGTATTGCGAGGCGGCGCGGTAGGTATCCGAAACCGTGGCGGCGCTGAATATCAGCACCAGGGCGACGGTCAGAGAAGTGATGTAATAAAGCGGCGACATAGGGGAATTCAGAGGCCCGCTTTCAAAGCTCGGGACAGCTTCAATCGTTTGCCTGCCATGAGATCTTTACCGGTTTTTTCCGCCGGGGTGGCAACCTGCCTTCTGGCGGCGCTGCTTTTTCTGCCCGGCCGATTGTCCGCTCAGGACGCTTATGACAACAGCTGGACCTTCAGCGTTCACTTCGAAAACGATCTATTCGCCGACACGGACCAGAACTATACCAGCGGGGTGAAGTTCTCGTGGGTGTCACCGGATCTGACCCATTACAGGGACGACAAACAGCTTCCGGAGTGGATCTATCCCTACATCGAGGCGCTGCCTTTCATCAACGAGCCCGACCGGGAGCGCAACATCGTGATCTCGCTCGGCCAGAGCATTTACACCCCCCAGGATACCGAGCGCACGGATCTCATTACCGGCGATCGTCCCTACGCGGGCTGGCTTTATCTTGGGCTTGGCTTTCACAGCAAAACGAAGACCCAGCTGGACACCATGGAGATCCAGCTCGGCGTCGTCGGCGAACTGTCGCTGGCAAAACAGGCGCAGATACTGGTGCACAAGCTTAGAGACATCAGCACCCCGAAGGGATGGCAGCATCAGCTGGAGACCGAGCCCGGCCTGAACCTGATCTACGAGCGCAACTGGCGCCATGAGCTGGCGGGCGGCGACCGGGGTCTCGGATTCGACGTGGTCACCCACGCCGGCGCGGCGCTTGGAAGCGTCTACACCTATGCCAACCTCGGCTTCGAAGTTCGCGCGGGCTGGAATCTTCCCCAGGACTTCGGAACCTCGACCATCAGACCAGGGGGCGACACCAACGACCCGGTGACAAAAAGCGACCCGCGGCGCGCCACGGATACGAGTTTCGGATTTCATCTGTTCACTTTCGCCGACGGACGCGCCGTCGCTAGAGACATCTTTCTTGACGGCAATACCTTTTCTGATAGCCACAGCGTCGACAAGGAGAATTTCGTAGGCGACTTCGCCATCGGCGCTGCGCTGATCTACCGCCGCTTCAAGCTCTCATTTGCCAAGGTATTTCGCAGCCGGGAGTTCGTCGGACAGCCGTCGAATCACCGCTTCGGCTCGATAACCCTGTCGTATACGTTTTGAAGGTGGATTAGAAGCCGGTGTACGCGGAAGACACGGATTTCGGTTTTTTGTGGACGGTAAATCGGGACGAGTGAACTCAAGTATTCCACGTACCGTTGGGCAGTCTCCCGTCTACCTGAATTTGGCTGACGATGCTTAGGGGATCGACTCGAGACGAGGAGAACTCAGTTACGCGCGGCTTCACTTTCCGGGTTCGGATTGAAGCCGAAGCGGGA
>JBFIYQ010000036.1:0-12521 GCA_041605275.1 Gammaproteobacteria bacterium | reverse complement strand
TGGAGCCGCCGGCTCGCGACTTCTTTCCAGATCGCATTGCTGCTTCACTGGTCCGCGGCGGGATCGTTCGAGGGAAGCACATTCATTGTCGTTTTACTGATGGGCGCACGGCTGGCGCCGGTGCGCGCGGCCTTGAAGCGACCAGTTTGCATAAGCCGCCGTAAAGAGTCTACCGCGGGGCGTCAGCGTCCCTGGAATCGCGGTTTCCGCTTGGAATTGAAGGCTTTTTGCCCTTCCTGGAAATCCTCGCTGGCGTGACAGGCGTCCACCAGCGCCTGCACCTTCGCCCGGTCTCGGGCGTCCACGGGCTTCACCGCCTCGCCGATGGCGACTTTGAGTTCGCTCACCGTAAGCGGCGCGTTTTGGGCGATTTCCTCGGCCAGCGCATCCGCCGTCGCAACCGCTTCGCTCAGCGGCACCACCTGGTTCACCAGTCCCAGGGCCATGGCGTCTCCGGTGTCGAACAAACGCCCGGTAAACAACAGCAGCTTCGCTTTGTTGGCGCCAATCTCATCCACCACCAGCTGAACATCCTCCAGCTTGTAGCCCAGTCCGAGTTTTGCGGGCGTAATCCCGAAGCGGGCGTTGTCCGCGGCGATTCTGAGATCGCAAAGCAGCGCGAGCTCCAGCCCGCCGCCCACGCAGACACCGCGAATCAGCGCGATGATGGGCTTGTCGCAGCTTCTAAGCAGCCGGTAGACGCGCCCGCTTTGGGCATCGTATTCCTTGTGCTTGTCCGGATCTCCGCGCCACTGCCCGAACTCGGAAATGTCATTTCCGGCGCAGAACGCTTGCTCGCCTTCACCGGTGAGCACAATGACGCGTACGTTGGCGTCATCGGTGACGGATTCGAGCACGTCACCGAATATTTTCCACATGGCGTAGGTGACGGCGTTGCGCCTTCGCGGATGATTGATGGTTACGCGGGCGACGTGCCCGTCGACTCGGCAATCGACTCGCGCGGCGTCGCTTACGGCAGGCGTCGACATCAGCGCTTTTCTATCGGCACGTAGTCCCGCGGCTCGGGTCCGTTGTAGAGCGTCAGCGGCCTCAGCAGGATGTTGTTCTCCAACTGCTCCAGCACCTGCACCGTCCATCCGGGAACGCGGCCGATGGCGAAGATGGGCACGAAGAGATCCTCCGGCACCTGGTGCAGGTAATAAACAACGCCGGCATAGAAATCCACGTTCACGTTAACGCCGTGGCGCGCGTAGGGCTTCATTGCCTCGACCACCGCCTGCAGGATTTCGTACCAGTGGGGCTGACCCATTTCTTTCGACAGTCGCTCGACACCTTCACGCATGTGACGTGCGCGGGGGTCTTCCGCGCGGTAAACGCGATGACCGAAACCAGTTACAGGCTCGCGGTTCTTGCGCTTGCTCTTAACATATTCAGCAGCCTTGGACGCGTCCCCGATCTCCTGGGCCATGCGCATCACGTCTTCCGCCGCACCGCCGTGGGCCGGGCCCGAAAGCGCAGCGATCGCCGCGGTAACAGCGGCGTGCAGGTTGGCCTCGGTGCCGATCACTACCCGCGCGGTGAAGGAAGAGGCGTTGGAGCCGTGCTCGGCGTGCAGCACCATGTCGGTGTCCATGAGGTTGGCTGACTCCTCGCTTGGCGTTTCTCCCTTTAGCATGTAGAGAAAGTTGGCTGCGTGCTTGAGGGAATCGCTCGGCGCAACGGGATCGCGTCCGTTTCTTATGTGATTGTGAGCGGTGACGATGATCGGCACCTGAGAGGTCAGACGAATACCCTTTCGAATAGTCGCCTCGCGGGAGTTGTCCGCGACGTCGGGGTCGAAAGCGGCAAGCGCCGAGACTGCGGTGCGCAGCACGTCCATGGGATGCGCGTCTTTGATTACGCGGATTATGTCGTAGACCGCGTCCCGGATCTGACGTGCCCCTTTGAGCTCGGCATCGAAGGCATCGAGCTCGGATTTACTCGGAAGCTCGCCATGAATTAATAGGTAGGCGGTTTCTTCGAAGTTCGAATGCTCGGCGAGATCGTGAATGGAATAACCGCGATAACGCAGCTCTCCCGCCCGTCCGTCGATGAACGTGGCGGCGGATCGATCGAAGTAGACGCCTTTCAGTCCCCGGTTTATCTGAATCTTGGTTTCCTTGTCGCTCATAATGATTGTTTCCCGTGCGCTGGATTCTTTTCTCCGGCCACCCCGCCGGATAAAGGAATCCTATCCGCGATAGCCTTGAACGACCAAGCGATGTCGCCGGCGGAGTCTCGGGATCAGCCGGCCCGGTTTTGCGCGTCCCCCGCATCCAGAGCAGCCAGCGCTGACTCGAGCCCCAGCCGCGGGCTCGAGAGCACCGGCACGCCGAGTTGAGAACAAAGATCGGCGGCGCCCGCCATGGACGCCTGGGCGAGCACCACGACATCGCAGTCTTTGACGCTTTGAAGTGCGTCGGCGACGCGCCTTAAGTAAGCATCGAAATCACCCTGCTCGAACAGCGGCCAGGCGTCTTCCACCACCAGCCGGGTCATCTTCACGTTGACGCCGGCCCGGGATGCGGCTTCCAGGATGAGCGCTTCCGTCGGCGCCAGAGTGCTGGCCGCGGCGGCCAAGACGAGGATTCTCGGGCCCGTCGCCACCGCTCGCTCGGCCATGGCGCGGTCCACTCGAATCACCCGGGCGGCGGTAGACGTGGATGCGGCCTCGGCAAGTCCGCCGATAGTGGAGCAGGTGCAGAACACTACCGAGCCCGGCGTCGCTTCGAGACCCGCGATCGCTTCGGTGACTTTGGTCCTCACCGAGGCGGCCTCGGTGCCGTCGTGCTGCGCCGCCGCGAGCAGATCCTCACGCACCACGTGGCGGGCGCGGGTCAAAGGACTCGAGCTGCGCAAAAGCTCGTCGAACGTCTGAACGTGCACCGGCGCCGTGTGCAGAAACACGAGCTCAGGTGATTGATCCCGCTTGCTGTCCACAGGGTCAGTCACGATGCGCGGCATCCAGCGAGAACGCCGGCAGACAGACGGCGACGTACTCCGCCCCCTCTTTGCCCGGGGTGCTGTAGCGAACCCATTCCCCGGGACGGACCACCACCGCCTGACCGGCGGTCACCTCCATCACGCCGTCCTCGTGCTCCACCCTCAGCGCGCCTTTGAGCACCAGAGTGATCTCCTCAAACTCGGGCCGCTGTGCGGGCTCGGTCCAGCCGCCGGGGGAACGCATATGGGCCACGCTGACGTGGTCGTCCCGGGAATTCACCCGGCCGATGTATTCGTCGATACGCTTGGGCGGCTGGCCCGCGGCTTCCACCCGGGCGGGGCTTTGAATGAGCTTGGGCATGGGTGTTGGGGCTCCTTGGCCGTGGTCGGGTCGCCGCCGCTCCGGGGGAGAAAATTGGCGATGAAATCGGCGATCTCGGGGTCGCCGGCAGTATCCGGGCGGGGCCCGGGGTTGACAAACCTAAATATAACGATATCTTTATATCGCTATCTACTCCTGCTCCCCACCCTCAACGCCGCCCAGGAGGTCCCGCGCGTGGAACAGCTTCTCGCAGGCCTTCGCGCCGCCGCCGAATCCACCCGACTCCGCGTCCTCGCGGTGCTTTCCCGCACCGACCTCACGGTGACCGAGCTCACCCAGGTGCTCGGCCAGAGCCAGCCGCGGGTGAGCCGGCATCTCAAGCTGCTGTGCGACGCGGGGCTGCTGACCCGGTTCCAAGAGGGCACCTGGGTGTTCTACCGCCTGGCCGACGAGGGGCCGGGCGCCGACTTGGCGCAGGCGGTGCTGGCCCGGGTCCCCGGCAGCGATCCCAGCCTGATGCGCGACCTGGAGCGTCTCGACGCCGTCCGCCGCGCCCGGGCCGAAGCCGCTGCCCAGTACTTCAAAGAGAACGCCGCCCGCTGGGACCGCATCCGGTCGCTGTACGTGCCGGAAACCGAGGTGGAGCGCGCGATGCTCAAGACGGTGAAGGAACGCCGGATCAATGACCTGCTGGACATCGGCACCGGCACCGGCCGAATCCTTCAAGTCTTCGCCGACCGAATCCGCCGCGGGCTCGGCATCGATTTGAGCCGCGAGATGCTGGCCGTTGCGCGGGCCAACCTGGAAAAGCGAAACCTGCGCCACTGCCACGTGCGTCAGGGCGACATTTACCGCCTGACGGTGCCCGAAGCCTCCATGGACGTGGTGACCATTCATCACGTGCTGCACTTTCTCGACGATCCCGCCGCCGCCATTCACGAAGCGTCGCGCACGTTGCGCCCGGGAGGACGGCTGCTGATCGTGGATTTCGCCCCGCACCAGCTCGAGTTCCTGCGCAGCGATTATGCCCACCGACGGCTCGGCTTTAGCGATGAGGAGATCGCCGGGTGGTGCAAGGCCGCCGGACTAAAGGAACTCCGCATCGAGCATCTAAAAGCCAGGGGCAAGAATGCCAAAGACAAGCTCACCGTAACCCTGTGGGCGGCGACCCAGAACAAGGACGCGGGCGCCCACTACCAGCTCGAGGTGGCGTAATGAAAGCCAACACGACCAACGGCAGCGCAATCGGCAGCGGCGCCCGCGAGGCCTACGAGCGGTTGCTTCGCCGCCCGCGGCCGGCGTTCAAACGGATCAAAGCGGAGCCTTTGGTTTCGTTTGAATTCTTTCCGCCGGCTACGGAGAAAATGGAGCAGACGCTTTGGAACTCCATCGAGAAGCTGGCTCCACTCTCACCACGCTTCGTCTCGGTGACTTATGGCGCCGGCGGCAGCACCCGAGAGCGCACCCACGCCACGGTCAAGCGCATTCTCGATGAAACCGATCTCACTCCCGCGGCGCATCTCACCTGCGTCGGCGCCGCAAAAGAAAACGTAGATGACGTAGCGTCCGGCTACTGGGAAGCGGGAATCCGCCACATCGTGGCGCTGCGCGGCGATCCGCCGGAGGGCCACGGCCACTTTCGCCCGCACCCCAGAGGCTATCGCTGCGCGGCGGAGCTCGTGAGCGGCATCAAGGCCATCGGCGACTTCGAGATCAGCGTGGCCGCCTATCCCGAAGTGCATCCCGACGCGCTGTCGCCTGGGGCCGATCTCGACAACCTCAAGCGCAAGATCGACAACGGCGCCAACCGCGCCATCACCCAGTTCTTCTTCGAGGTGGAGGATTACTTCCGCTTCGTAGACAAGGTCCGCGACGCCGGGATTTCGGTACCTATCGTTCCCGGGATTTTGCCGGTGACCAATTTTTCCAAGCTGGTTTTCTTCGCGCATAAGTGCGGCGCGAAGGTGCCCGACTGGCTGAGCGATCTGTTCGACGGGCTGGACGATGCGCCCGACGTTCGCCAGCTGGTTGCCGCCACCGTCGCGGCGGAGCTGTGCACCCGGCTCGCGGATCAGGGCATCAACGAATTTCACTTCTATACGCTGAACCGCTCGGAGCTCACCACAGCCATCTGCCGCATTCTCGGCATTCGCGGCGACGCCGAGCCTGCGGATGAAAAAGCGAAAAAGCAGAGCGTTTAATCAATGGCAAGCCGGGAACAGAGAATAAAAGCCTTGCGCGAATCGCTCGCCAAGCGCATCGTCGTCCTCGATGGCGCCATGGGCACCATGATCCAGGCGCTAAACTTCGAGGAAGCGGACTTTCGCGGCGATCGCTTCGCCGATCATCCAAAGGAACTTCGCGGCAATAACGATCTCCTGAGCATCACCCAGCCCGACGCCATCCGAGAGATTCACGCGAGCTTCCTCCAAGCCGGCTGCGATATCCTCGAAACCAATACCTTCAACTCCACCGCCATTGCCCAGACGGACTACGGACTCGAGGCCCAGGTCTACGATCTCAATTTTGCCGGCGCCCGCATCGCCCGGGAGGCGGCGGATGCCGCCACCGAGCGTACTCCGGATCAGCCGCGGCTGGTCGCCGGCGTGCTTGGCCCCACCAACCGCACCGCATCCATTTCGCCGGACGTCAACGATCCGGGATTTCGCAACACCGATTTCGATCGCCTGAAGAATGCCTACAGCGAGGCGCTCCACGGGCTGGTGGAGGGCGGCGCCGACCTCGTCCTGGTCGAAACAGTGTTCGACACCCTGAACGCCAAAGCCGCGCTGTTCGCCATAGACGAGTACTTCGACAACCACGGCATCGACCTGCCGGTGATGATCTCGGGGACGATTACCGATCGATCGGGGCGCACGCTGTCCGGCCAGACGGCGGAAGCTTTCTGGTACTCGGTACGGCACTCGCGGCCTATTTCCATTGGGCTGAACTGCGCCCTGGGGGCGAAGGAGCTGCGCGGCTACGTGGACGAGCTGGCGCAGGTGGCGGATACCTACGTGTCCTGTCATCCCAACGCCGGGCTTCCCAACGAGTTCGGCGGCTACGACGACACGCCGGAAAGCATGGCCGAAGTGCTCGGCCAGTTCGCCAAGGACGGATTGCTCAACCTCGTCGGCGGCTGCTGCGGCACCACCCCGGAGCACGTGCGCCAGATCGCGGAGGCGGTCAAGCCGCACGCGCCGAGAAAAACGCTCGAGCTGCCGGTGCGCTGCCGGCTCTCCGGGCTCGAGCCCGAGGTCATCGGCCCGGAGTCGATCTTCGTCAACGTCGGCGAGCGCACCAACGTCACCGGATCGGCCCACTTCGCCAAGCTGATCCGGGAAGAAGATTACGACGCCGCGCTGACGGTGGCCCGAGACCAGGTGGTGAACGGCGCGCAGCTCATCGACGTCAACATGGACGAGGGCATGCTCGACTCCGAGGCAGCGATGAAGCGTTTCTTGAATCTCATCGCGGCGGAGCCGGACATCTCCCGGGTTCCGGTGATGATCGACTCGTCTAAATGGTCGGTGATCGAAACCGGGCTCAAGTGCGTGCAGGGCAAGGGTTTCGTCAATTCCATCAGCCTCAAGGAAGGCGAAGAATCGTTCATCCATCAGGCCAGGCTGGTGCGCCGCTACGGCGCCGGCGTCGTGGTGATGGCCTTCGATGAGAAGGGACAGGCGGAGACCGTCGAGCAGAAAGTGAACGTCTGCGAGCGCGCCTACAAGCTGCTGACCGAAGTGGTCGGTTTTCCGCCGGAGGACATCGTATTCGATCCCAATATCTTCGCCGTTGCCACCGGCATCGAAGAACACAACGACTACGCCCGCGCCTTCATCGAGGCGACGCGGATCATCAAAGAGCGCTTTCCACTGGTGAAGGTCTCCGGGGGCGTTTCCAATCTGTCTTTCTCTTTTCGCGGCAACAATCCGCTGCGCGAGGCGATGCACTCGGCGTTTCTCTATCACGCTATCAAGGCGGGCCTGGATATGGCCATCGTTAACGCCGGCCGGCTTCCGGTTTACGAGGACATCGAGCCCGACGTGCTCGAGCGCATCGAGGATGTGCTGTTCAACCGCCGCAAGGACGCCACCGAGCGGCTGCTGGACATCGCCCAGAACGTCAAAGGCCAGGCGCGCAGCAAGAAAGAGGATCTCTCCTGGCGGGAGAAGAACGTGCACGACCGGCTCTCCTACGCGCTGGTGCACGGCATCGACGACTACGTCATCGACGATACCGAAGAGGCGCGTTCTCAGGCCGAGCGTCCGCTGGAAGTAATCGAAGGCCCGCTGATGGACGGCATGAACGTGGTGGGCGATCTGTTCGGCGCCGGAAAGATGTTTCTGCCCCAGGTGGTGAAGAGCGCGCGGGTGATGAAAAAGGCGGTTGCCTACCTCGAGCCCTTCATGGAGAAGGAGAAAACCGACGCCGGCGGCCGCCGCTCCAACGGCAAGGTGGTGCTGGCGACCGCCAAGGGAGACGTGCACGACATCGGTAAGAACATCGTCGGCGTAGTGCTCCGCTGCAACAGCTACGAGGTGATCGATCTCGGGGTGATGGTGCCGAGCGCTAAGCTCCTGCAGACGGCCCGTGACGAAGGCGCCGATCTGGTGGGCGTTTCCGGCCTGATCACGCCGAGCCTGGACGAGATGTGCCACGTGGCGGCGGAACTCCAGCGCGAAGGCTTCGACATACCCCTGCTCATCGGCGGTGCCACCACCAGCCGGGTACACACCGCGGTGAAGATTTCGCCCAACTACACCGGCCCTACGGTGTACGTGCCGGACGCCTCCCGCGCCGTGGGCGTGGTGGGCAATCTCATCGGCGCAAAACGCGACGAGTTCGCCTCCGGCGTGCGCGCGGAGTACGAAGCCATCCGCACCCAGCGCGCCGCGCAGCGGCAGACCGCAAAGCGGGTGACCATCGCGGAGGCGCGGAGAAACCGTCACCCGGTCGAATGGGATGGCTGCCAGCCAAAGAGGCCGGAATTTCTCGGGCTAAAAACTTTCGACGCCTACGACTTGAAAGAGCTTGTCGATTACATCGACTGGACGCCTTTCTTCAAGACCTGGGATCTGGCCGGCGTCTATCCGCGCATTCTCGAAGACGAGGTCGTGGGCGAGGCCGCCCGCGGCCTGTTCAAGGACGCCCGAGCGATGCTCAATCGTATTGTTACGGAAAAATGGTTTAACGCCCGGGCGGTGGTGGGCTTTTTCCCGGCCAACCGCATCGGCGAGGACGACATCGCCGTCTACCGTGACGATTCACGCAAGACGCGTCTTACCACCTTCCATACGTTGCGCCAGCAGCTGTTCAGAGACCACGGCCGCAGAAACCTGGCGCTGGCGGACTTTGTCGCGCCGGAAGTGAGCGGCATCGAAGACTACATCGGCGCCTTCGCCGTCACCGCTGGATTCGGCGTGGACGGAATCGCGGCGCGCTTCGAAGCGGAGAACGACGACTACAGCGCCATCATGGTCAAAGCGCTGGCGGACCGGCTGGCGGAGGCCTTCGCCGAGCGCATGCACGAACGCACGCGAAAAGAGTTCTGGGGCTATTCTTGCGACGAGGACTTGAGCAACGAGGAGCTGATTAAGGAAGCCTACACGGGAATTCGGCCGGCGCCGGGCTATCCCGCCTGCCCCGACCATACCGAGAAACGAATTCTTTTTGATCTCCTTCGCGCAGAGGTCAACGCCGGCATCACCCTGACCGAGAGTTTCGCCATGATGCCGGCATCGTCGGTTAGCGGTCTTTATTTCTCGCACCCGGAAAGCCGCTATTTTGGCGTGTCGAAAATAGAGCGCGACCAGGTAGAAGACTACGCCCGGCGCAAAGGCATGAGCGTCGAGACGGTGGAGCGCTGGTTGAGCCCGGTGCTCGGATACGACCCCGGTCCGTCGGAAGAAGCGGCATAGGAAAAAGGTGCGCCGGGCGCACCAGGGTAACGCGAGACGCGTTGTGGGAGCGAGAGCAAGCTCGCGAATGCGGCCTATATCTCTCCGGTAAAATACGCTTCGCTATTGCACCCTACGCGCTAGTCACCAATCACGAATCACTAATCACCATTCACCAATCACCCAAGATCCAAAGCTAAAGCTTTCCCTGTTTCGACAGCTTGGCTTCGCGCAGCCCGATGTAGAGCGTGCTGCCGATAATCAGCACGGCGCCTATCCACATCCATCGATCCGGGATCTCGCCAAAGGCGATGAACCCGATGGCGCCCGCCCAAACCAGCCGGGTGAAATCCGTCGGGATGACCAGCGAGGCGTCCGCCGTCTTCAGCGCCTGGGTCCAGGCGAAGGTGCCCACGGTGCCGAGAGTGCCTATCAGCAGCAACCACGCGAGCTGCGTCCAGGTGGGCGTGATCCAGACAAACCAGGCCGGCACCGCGGTGGCGACGATCAGCCACACGGCGGTCCAGGCGACGATAGTCACGGTCTCGTCGGTCCGGGCAATGGTTTTGACTAGCACGATGCCTATGCCCCACAGAATTGCGGCCAGCACGATCAAAAGCGAGCCGGCGTCGAATACCGCAAATCCCGGCCGAACAATAATGAGCACGCCGGCGAAGCCGAAGATTACCGCGGTCCACCGCCGTAACCGCATCCTTTCCTTAAGAAAAATCGCCGCACCTATGGAGGCAAAGATAACGCTGGTGAAGCTCAGCGCAGTGGCGGTGGCGATGGGAACGATGCTGAGTCCGTAGAACCACGTCATCAGGGACAATCCGCCCACCAGGCCGCGGACGGCGAGCAGGCGGGGATTTAGCGATACCAGCACCGACGGGCCCACCCGCCACATGAGCGGCGCGATGGCGACGAGTCCGAAGATGCTTCTGAAGAATGCAATTTCGAACGGGTGCAGACCGCCGCTCAGGTGACGCACCAGCGCGTGCATGCCGGCAAAAACGGCGGTGGCGAGAATGGCGAGAAGGAGGGCGCCGGAAGTGCCGGTGAAAACGGCCGGTATAGGTATAGCGACCCGCGTGCGCACGCTCAGCAGGCCGAACTGTCAGTCACACCGGTGTTGCGGTTCGAGCTAATCGTCTTTCTTATCGTCGATACCGAAAAGCTGTTCCAGCTTTTCCCGCGCGGCGTCGGCCTCGGATTTGGCGCCGCTCGCGGCGCCGTCTTTCGCCTCAACCTCGTCACCGAACAGCGCCGCCAGCTTGGCCCTGGCCTCATCCGATTCGCTGCTGTCCCCGGGCCGGTAGGCGTCAGGGATCGGCTTGAAATAGCCGCAGAAGTTGGCCCGCTCCTTGTCGCGGACCTCGTCCGCAACGGGCTCCCTGCAGCTTTTGGCGACTGAGGTGTCGTAAAACTCGCACATGCGGCACACGTGCAGGTCGGTGTGGCAGGCAGGACACTCTTCTCGCCGGCTGAACGGAACCAGCACTTCTTCCAGTGATGCCCCGCATTTCCAACAAACCAGAGAGTCGCTCATCTCGCTATCATACCCGCGGGCGCGCTTTTGCTCTCATGAGGCTAAACTTAGCTTTGATGTCTCGCGGCGCGCCGCCAGCCTCAGCCTGGCTGATAATACGGACGATTTGAACGACCCTCCACCTTCAATGCGTTTCACAATCAAAACGGCCCGGATCCGTCGGCACCTTCGCAGTTCGAAGTTATCTGCGATTTTGATTCTGTTGCTGGCGGCCCTCGCCCTGAACGTCCCGAGCACCGCGGAATCCGCGCCGGGCATGGTCCTGCTCCCGCACGTGGCGCGCTACAGCCTGAGCCGCAATTTTGCCGATCCCGACAGCGGAGTCGCCGCGGTCAAAGGCATGATGGAGGTGCGACTGGAGGTTTCCTGCGACGGGTACCGGATCGACCAGTATCTAGGCTTCCACGTGCTGGGCGATGATGAGACCCAGTTTGAACACCTGGCCTATCTTTCAAGCTTCGAGGACACGCCCGGCAGGGAGTTCTATTTCGAAGCGCGCACTTTCGAGAATCGCCAGCTTACCGAAGAGCTTGCTGGAAAAGTAACAATCGACGAGTCGGGTTCGGGTGAAATCCGTTACAGCCGCCCGGAAAATGTGACCGAAGCGCTTCCGAAGAAAACGATCTTCCCGATCAAGCATCTTGAACTGATCATCGAAGCCGCGCGTAAGGGCGAGAAGAGCGTGAGACATACCGTGTTTGATGGAAGCACCAGAGAAAATCCTTTCGAAGTCTCGACGTTTATCGGTACACCGAGCAACGGTGACAACAAGAACATCGCGCTCTTGAGCGGCTCAACTTTTTGGCCCGTCAGACTGGCGTACTTCAAGGTGGGATCCATTAGCCTCGCCCCGGAATTCGAAATGAGCGCCGAAGTTTTCGAGAACGGGGTCGTCGGCAACATGATCTACGACTACGGAAACTTCGCCATAGACGTAACGCTTCAAGAGGTGGAAGCACTGGCTAAGCCGGAATGCTGAGGAAGCGGCACAGACGTCAAACGCGGGAACAATGCTTCGATCGCATGCCTCTTATGACAGTTCACAGCGGGATATGAGACCAAGCTGACATCTGCACCGACTGCTGACCGCACACCCTGTGGGACCTGCCTTGGCCGCGAATTCTTGAATGGGGACGATCGGTAAACAACGTTCGCGCGCAAGCGCGCTCCTACAGTGGGCTTGGACTTGGAATAAATTCCTTCCGCTCCCTTCTACAACACCGCCCTAAGCAGAAGACTAGCCCCAATCAGCATCACCGTGATCAATAGACCCTTTCTGAAAGCTTCTTGGCTGATCTTGTCCCTGAGCCACTGACCTACCGCCATGCCGGCGAGAAGCGGCGGGGTCGCGAGCGCGGAAAGCGCGACCTCTTCCAGACCCATAACCCGAACGCTCGCGAGCGCCAACAGAAGAAACACGCCGCCCAGCAGGTAAACGGTGCCGATTACGGCGACGAACTCGTCCTTGGGCAGGTGGAGGGAGACGAGAAACATCAGGATAGGCGGACCGAACAGGCTCGACATCCCGCCGAGCACGCCGCCCAGCGTGCCGGCGACGGCGCCTACCCATTTTTCGGCGCCGGCCGGCACCCGAAGCTCGGGCGTGCTCATGCTGGTGATCGAGAACAACATGACGGCCAGCCCGATAATGCCCTGGAGCACGCGGTCGTCCACGTGCTTGAGCAAAAGCGCGCCAATAACCATGCCTAAGGCAAGCGCAATAATCAGCGGACGATATCTGCTGACCGAGGATTTGAAGCGCCCACCCCTGAACGCCTGCCAGGTGTTGGCCACCAGAATGGGCACC
>JBFIYQ010000035.1:0-12600 GCA_041605275.1 Gammaproteobacteria bacterium | reverse complement strand
TGTTCCATTACCTGGCTTACGCAGCGATATCCCGCCGACTCCAGTTGACTGCGGAAGGCGCCCAGCTCCAGTCGCTGGCGCACCCTAAGCTCCAGGCTGTGGGCGCTGACGTAACGGGCGGGCGGCATTCGCACCATCATCGAGGTGATGGGGGCAACCAGGATGCCGCGGTCGAGGCTCGGGAGATGACTCAGGATCTCCAGCCGGTCGGAAACGATGTCCTGGTGCGGAGAGAACACGTCGTAGGGCAGCGTTTCCCAGTCGGGAAAGTGCATCACCGGGACCGATTCGGTCCCGTCGAGAAAGAACCTGAGCTCGGTTTCCAGCTTGATGGCGGTGGCCGGATCCGGCACCGCCACCAGCACCGGTCCGGGATGGCGCTCGGCGGCGCTGGCCACCGCAAGCCCGCGGCTGGCGCCGTAAAGGTGCGTCCAGTCGAGCCGCGACGCTGATTTCGCCGGCAGCGGCGGCTGGAGCGGGCTGAGCGTGTTTTCGGGTTTCACCGGCAATGGCTCTAGCAGGGCTCGGCGGGAAGATTCGAGTTTCTACACACGGGCGCGACATTCTGCAGAATGGGGCGGGTGCGGGCAAACGGCTCCATTCGCCGCGTTCCAGCGCCGCCCGGGTGAACCGTTGGCGCCGCCCGGGGTCTCAATGCGACAACGCCGGAGGGTCGAAAAAATGCCCGTTTCAGCACGAATCTTGACGCCGCAACCAGCGACTGCACCACGTCCCCAATTGTTACTTTCCGCGACGCTCGCGGCCTGTGTCTCCGCCGCCGCCAACGCCGGCCAGATTGACGCCGCGACGCTGTTTCTGCTGCAGCCCGGCATGAGCCAAGCCGAGGTGCTGGTGCGCGCCGGGCCGCCCGACCTGGTCCATCCACCGGGTGTCGCAGCGACGGCGGTGGTTGCCCGCGACGGCTTCATCCAGGAGCGCTGGCACTATATACCCGACCGCAGCGAGCATGATCCCCACCTCACCGTGATCACCATGCGCCACGGCCGAGTGTTCAATATCGAGCGCACCAAAGTATTCTCGCGCGCCGGGTTGCCGCAGCCTCCGGCGACCGCCCCTGTTCATGTCCCCAGGGACAGTGAGATCATCCGCGAGCGATTGAACCGCACCCTGTCCGCGGCGGAGCGCTACGCCCAAACCCGCGCGCGGCTCAAGCGCGACGACATCGAGCTCAGACGCGCCCAGTCGGAGCTGTCGGATGCGGGCGGCGAGACGTCGGAGATAACGATCTACCGCGGGGTGGACGAAGACGGCAGCATGTACTACGGCGACACGCCGCTCAAGGAGGCGAGGGGGTTTGGTAATCCGTGAGCCATGAGGCGGTAAATCGAACAAGGAAGATCGAATCTCGCAGATTGGTAAACCATGAATGCGATGTCCAGACCCGATAATTGACATTCGATCTTCGAAATCCGAAACGGATATGATTGCTTGAAAGCAGGCGAAGACGGGCGACGACGATGCCGTCATTCCCGTCTTCTGTCTACCAACCCTCTTGCCTCCCAGCAGCGTACCTCGAAGCCGTCGCGCTCGGTGACCAGGGTGGCGACGTATCCCTCGCCGGGCTCGAGCTGGGTCACCGTCCAGTGGCCGTGAAAGTGCCCTTTCCAGCGGTTGCCGAGCAGGGCAGGCGGGACGTCCGGGTCTACGCTCACGTCGAAGCTTGCGAGGCCGCCGCCGAGCCCGGTGCCGATGGCTTTGAGAACCGCTTCCTTTCTCGTCCAGCAGGTGAAAAATGCGCGCAAGCGCACGTCCTCGTGCAGCTCGGAGTAGCCGCTGTACTCCAGCGGCGAGAAATAACGCCGCGCCAGCTTTTCCCACTGGAGATTTTCTCGAATGCGCTCGATGTCGATGCCGACCTCGCGCGTCAGGGTTATGGCGACGAGCGCCATGTGCGAGGTGTGGGTCATGTTGAACTGAATGCCGGCGTCGGCGAAGGCCCCGCCGAGATAGGGTTTCCCCTTGGTCCCCCTATCGAACTCGAGCGCTGTGGGATCGGCGTCGAGTACGTTCCCGATCAGAATGCGCGTCAGACCCTGGGCGATGATGTACTGCTGACGTTTCTCGGCCACGCGCATGCGCTCGGCCCGGGCCCGCTGATCGGGTGACAGCACCGAGTCGAAGATCTTGAGCGCGTCCTCCTTCAGCGCGGTGGAGATACGCCAGACGTCGACGTGCTCGGGACTCAGGCGAAGCCTAGCGGGCGGATCGGTCCAGGAAATCAAGAAAACAATCGTATGTCGTAGGTCAGGTATCGGGCGTCACGTCTGAAACCTTGCCCGCCAATAGATCATGTAGGAGCGCCCTTGGGCGCGAACTATCCACAGCATTAAAAGGATCGTTGGCTGCGGCACCGCCTGATCTATAGCCCGCAAGCGGGTTCCTACAGGGGGCCTCGCTTCTCGCCGCTGCAATCTCGTGGTGCCGATCACCGCAACGCCGCTTCGGGACCATAGCGACGAATGAGGGTGGTGAAATAGCCGCGGTAGAAAGCCACCGCGCTGGCGCCGTTGGCGCTGACGTCGTAGATCTTCCAGCCTCCTCCGCCCCAGTAGCAGCGAAACTGCAGATGAACCATTCCGCCGGCATCGGTGATCACACGAATGTCCACCGTCGCCTCATTTCCGCTATAGCCGGCGCGGGCCGGAAATATCTGAATCTGCGGCAGCGGCCGCGCGTAGGTGCCCAGGTTTCTCGCCAGCGCATCGAGGAACATGCTCTCGAGCTTCTGCGCCAGTCGCAGGTGCTGATCGGGGGTCAAGCGGCGATAGAGCGGTCCGGCCGCCCACTGTGCCATGTAGGTAAAATCGAAGTAGCGCGCGATCTCATGCGAGAGAAAAGTCCTGAGCGCTTCGGGACTGGGATTGCCTGCACCAATGAGATAACCGATCAGCCGATCGAGCCCCTGGCGCAGCATCTGATCCGGCGTCGCCGGGGTTTGAGCGAAGTCCTGGGCCCATCCGCCCGCGGGGCCACGGTTATGGGTGGTGGCGTGAGAGATCATCGGCGCAAGGCCGATGCACAGGACGAGCAGAATGATTCTCATAGACTCTCCAGGCGGTGGCGCAAGTTTTCGGCCGGACAGGCAGGCTCGGCCGGAGAGTAGACGAGAATGAGACTTGAGTCGATTAGGTCGCTTCGCCGGCCTCTACGTTGGCCTCTATCGGCTCGAATCTGAAGCTCAAGGCTCCGTCGTCGACGCCTATGAATACAGTGCCGCCCCCCACCAGTCGCCCGAACAGCAGTTCCTCCGCCAGCGGGCGCTTGATGTTCTCCTGGATGATCCGGGCCATGGGCCGCGCGCCCATCTTCGGGTCAAAACCGTTCTCGGCGAGCCACTTGCGCGCATCTTCGTCAACGTCGATGGTGACCCGTTTTTCTTCCAGCTGGCCTTCTAGCTCGATGATGAACTTGTCCACCACGTGGCCGATGGTCTTCTCGTCCAGGGCGCCAAACTCCACGATGGCGTCGAGACGGTTACGGAACTCCGGCGTGAAGGTACGCTTGATGACCTCGAGGCTGTCGCCGGTGTGGTCCTGCTGGGTGAAGCCGATGCTGGGGCGGCTCATCTGCTCGGCGCCGCAGTTGGTGGTCATCACCAGCACGATGTTGCGAAAGTCCGCCTTGCGCCCGTTGTTGTCGGTCAGGGTGCCGTGGTCCATGACCTGAAGCAGCAGGTTGAACACATCCGGGTGCGCTTTTTCCACCTCGTCCAGCAGCAGCACCGCGTGGGGGTGCTTGTTGATTTCTTCCGTCAGAAGACCGCCCTGGTCGAAGCCCACGTACCCGGGAGGCGCGCCGATGAGCCTAGAGACCGTGTGTCGCTCCATGTACTCAGACATGTCGAAACGCACCAGCTCGATGCCCATAATGCGGGCGAGCTGTCGGGTGACTTCGGTTTTGCCCACGCCGGTTGGGCCCGCAAACAGGAAGGAGCCGATGGGCTTCTCTCCCTCGCGAAGACCCGATCGCGCCATCTTGATGGCGGCGGAAAGCGTCTCAATCGCCCTGTCCTGGCCGTACACCACCATCTTCAGATCGCGCTCGAGATTGCGCAGCAGATCCTTGTCGGAGGTGGAAACCGTCTTAGGGGGCACGCGCGCCATACGCGAGATGACCGTTTCGATTTCATTGACGCCGATGGTTTTCTTGCGCCGGGAGGCCGGCAGCAGCTTCTGCGTGGCGCCGGCCTCGTCGATTACGTCGATGGCCTTATCCGGCAGATAGCGCTCGTTTATGTACTTGTGCGACAGCTCCGCGGCGATTCGAATTGCCTGGTGCGAGTATTTGACCTGGTGGTGTTCCTCGAACCGGGACTTGAGCCCCTTGAGTATCTTGACCGTTTCTTCCACCGAAGGCTCGATGACGTCGATTTTCTGGAATCGGCGCGAGAGCGCGCGGTCTTTCTCGAAGATACCGCGATACTCCTGGTAGGTGGTCGATCCGATGCAGCGCAGATCGCCCGAAGCCAGCATTGGCTTAATCAGGTTGGAAGCATCCATGACGCCGCCGGACGCGGCACCGGCGCCGATGATGGTATGAATCTCGTCGATGAACAGGATCGAGCCGGGCTCTTTTTTCAGCTGCGCGAGCACTCCTTTCAGGCGCTTTTCGAAGTCGCCTCGATATTTGGTACCTGCCAGCAGCGCGCCCAGATCGAGGGCGTAAATGGTGCTCTCCTGAAGAATATCGGGCACCTCGCCGTCAACGATCATTTTCGCCAGCCCTTCGGCCATGGCGGTCTTGCCTACGCCAGCCTCACCGACATAGAGCGGGTTGTTCTTTCTGCGCCGGCAAAGGATCTGAACGGTGCGCTGAATTTCGTCGCGACGCCCGATCAGGGGATCAATCTTGCCCAGCAGCGCCTGCTGGTTGAGGTTGATGGCGTAGGCTTCCAGCGGCGACTTGCTGGAGGATTCGCTGAGCTTCTCTTCCTCGGCCGGCGCAAAGGCGTCCGCGTCCTCGTTGTCGTGGACCTTCGAAATTCCGTGAGAGATGTAGTTTACGATGTCGAGCCGGGTGATGTTCTGGCGGTTGAGGAAGTAAACCGCCTGGGACTCACGCTCGCCGAATATGGCCACCAGAACGTTGGCGCCGGTGACCTCTTTTTTGCCCGATGACTGCACGTGGAACACGGCCCGCTGCAGCACCCGCTGGAAGCCCAGCGTCGGCTGGGTCTCGCGATCGTCCTTGACCGGCAGCACCGGAGTGGATTCTCCCAGGTACTCGGTGAGCTCTTCGCGAAGCTTGTCGATTTCCGCGCCGCAGGCTTTGAGCACTTTGCTGGCAGCCGGATTGTCGAGCAGCGCCAGAAGCAGATGCTCCACGGTCATGAATTCGTGGCGTTTCTCGCGCGCTTCGCGGAACGCCGAGTTGAGCGTCAGCTCCAGTTCTTTGCTCAGCATATGCGTGGCTGCCTTGGTATGGGCTTTATGCGTATTCCATAGTACACAGTAGCGGGTGATTGTTTTCCCGTGAATAGTCGTTCACTTGTGCGACCTTAGTTTCGGCAATCTCCCGCGAAAAAACTCCGCAAACGCCCTTTCCCTGGGTGTGCACCTGGAGCATGACGCGAACGGCGCGCTCTCGCTCCATGCTAAAAAATCTCTCCAGCACATGTACGACGAACTCCATTGGAGTGTAGTCGTCGTTCAGCAGTACCACGCTGTAAAGTGGGGGCCGTTTGAGTTTCGGCTTCGCCTCTTCGACGGTGAGCCCATTGTCTTTTGTGGTCTCAGGAAACTCGGCCATAGCGAAATTCTAGCTTATCTCCATGGGGCTTTCATAATGGGCGGGACCCCTCGAAGGAGTCAGAAAAGCCTTTAACCACGGCGGCTTACATCTTCATTCTCAGTCGGCTTCAAGCCGCTCCGTCTGAGCCTTTGACGGCAAAACGGGCGACTGAGTTTCACCTTCCGTCCGCTTGCCCATGGTGATTCGAAATCGCTGTTTTGTGAATTCGATCACGGGATCGAATTCCGCCGCACCTTTGCCCGAACAGTCAACACTTTGCCAAATCCGGCGACCGGGAATCAATCACTTATGACGCCTGAGTGCGGATACGCCACGGCCGCTCGTCGAATCGCCCTGCGACCGGGCCTCAGCCGGGGTTGGCCGGCGCCTTGTTGAAGAATCCGGGATCCATGGCGGCGATGAACCGCCGCGCCGCCGGCGACAAAAACTTGCCCCTCCTCAGCACCACGCCATAAGTCCGCTTGGGAAAGTAATCGCCCAGGGGGATGGCGGCCAGACGGTCCTCCTGTGTCAGGCAGATGCTGGACACTATGGACACCCCGAGTCCCAGCCCTACGTATTTCTTGATCACCTCCCAGCCGCCGGCTTCGAGAGTCACCTTGTAGGGGAGGTTGTGCTGCTGAAATACCAGATCCACGACCCGCCAGGTGCTCAAGTGCCTGGGCGGCAGAATAAGTCCGTGGGGGCTGATGTCCTCCAGGGTGAGCTTGCTTTTGTCCGCCAGCGGGTGGTCGGGCGCGGCGATCAGCACCGTGTCGTAGGAGAAGATGGGCCGGTACTCGATATCGTCGGGGGCCTCCAGCATGGAGCCCACGGCGAAGTCGATCTCGTCGGCGCGCAGCTGACTGAGGCCGTCGCGCCCGGTGACGTTGTGCATCCGCAGCTGGATGCCGGGATACTTGGCGGCGAAATCCTGCATGAACTTCGGCAGGATATACAGAATCGTCGACTCGCCGGCGGCGATATCGAGCTTGCCCGAATCCAGATTTCCGCAGCGCTCGGCAAAGGTATCGGGAAGGCTGTCCATACCCTCCACCAGGGGAGAGGCGAGCTCGTAGAGCACCTGGCCCTCAGGCGTGAGATCGATGCGGGGTCCCCGGCGCTCGAACAGGGTGACGCCGAGCTCCTGCTCCAGGGCGCGCACCTGGAGCGAGACCGACGGCTGGCTCAGGAACATGCGCTCCGCCGCCTTGGAGATGCTTTTCGCCTGCGTAGCGTAGCAGAACGCTCTGAGCTTCTTCAGACGGTTCTGCTTGTAATAAAAGCGTTTGCCGGAGGCTTCCATTGCCTTGTTGCCCCCGGGTTCGCCGGGGCAGGAACAAATTATTAACGTAGTTAATATTGAGCATTGAAACAATTGGGTTGTCAAATGCTCCCGCCTGGGTAAGCTGCATTGCAACATTCGCAAGCATCTGAATCGCTGGCGATTGATGCAACGCACTATGGCAAGGCGGCAACATGCCTGAGACTCGCCACCCACCATGTACCTGGACCGGCACTCTGAGCCGGTCCGCCCGATCATTCCCCGTCCTCGTCGTCCCGCCTTACGCCGTACCGATAAAACCGCTGTCTTATTCGCCCAGGCCGCTTTCGGATTGCCCGGGCGGAATTTTCAAATCGCTCAGATCCTAAGTTTTGGAGGTTATCTCATGAGCCAACGAGCCGAAGTCGACGCACTAGAAAAAGACTGGTCCGAACATCCACGCTGGAATGGAGTCGAGCGAGACTACAGCGCAGAGGACGTAGTGCGTCTGCGCGGCTCGGTCAGCATTGAGTACACCCTGGCGCGTCGCGGCGCCGAGAGGCTTTGGAAGCTGCTCAACGAGCAGCCCTACGTCAACGCCCTCGGAGCGCTGACCGGGAACCAGGCGATGCAAATGGCCAAGGCCGGGCTGCAGTCCATCTATCTCAGCGGCTGGCAGGTGGCCGCCGACGCCAACAACGCCGGCGAGATGTACCCCGACCAGAGCCTGTATCCGGCGGACAGCGTTCCCAACGTTATCCGCAAGGTGAACAAGGCGTTCCAGCGTGCGGACCAGATCCACCACGCCGAGGGCAAGAACGGCATCGACTGGTTCCTGCCCATCGTGGCCGACGCCGAGGCGGGATTCGGCGGCGTCCTGAACGCCTTCGAGCTGATGAAAGACATGATTTCGGCGGGCGCGGCCGGCGTGCATTTCGAAGACCAGCTGTCCTCGGCCAAGAAATGCGGCCACATGGGCGGCAAGGTGCTGCTGCCGACCCGGGAGTCTGTGCAAAAGCTCATCGCGGCGCGGCTCGCCGCCGACGTTTGCGGCGTGCCGACGGTGCTGGTGGCGAGAACCGATTCTCTCGGCACCGAGCTGTTGACCAGCGACGTGGACCCGAAAGATCAGCAGTTTCTTACCGGTGAGCGCACCGTGGAAGGTTTCTATCGCGTCCGCTGCGGTATGGAGCAAGCGGTGTCACGCGGCCTCGCCTATGCGCCTTATGCCGACCTGATCTGGTTCGAGACCAGCAAGCCGGATCTCGGCGAAGCGCAGGAGTTCGCCGCTGCCGTGCACGAGCAGTTTCCGGGCAAGATGCTGGCCTACAACTGCTCGCCGTCGTTCAACTGGAAAGCGAATCTCGACGACGACACCATTGCCAAATTTCAGCGGGCTCTGGGCGAGATGGGCTACAAGTACCAGTTCATCACCCTGGCGGGATTCCACGCGCTCAACTACAGCATCTTTGACCTTGCGTCCAAGTACCGCGACAGCGGCATGTCGGCTTACGTCGAGCTGCAGGAGCAGGAGTTCGCTTCCGAGGGACGCGGCTACACCGCGCACAAGCATCAGCGCGAGGTGGGCGCGGGCTACTTCGACGCCGTCACCCAGGCCATCACCGGCGGCAATTCATCCATCACCGCGCTTACCGGTTCCACCGAGGAAGCGCAGTTTGACGAAGGATCGGATGTCGATCAGAAAGCCGTCGCCTGATTATTGAGAGGCTGAAGCGATTCGGCGAGATGCCGGGCCGCGCACTAAAAGGGGCGCGGCTTTTTTTTGCCCGTGACGCGTGATGCGTAGCGCGAGGGAGAACAAAACCTTCTGCGGAAGCGCTCTTGGGCGCGAACGTCTCCGAACTCTCTGCAACGTTCGCCCGCAAGCTTGCCCCATGCTACGACAGACAGCGGGCTCCTACATGGTCAATTGGCGGGCAAACCCAACTGGCGGGCAAGGCTCTGAAGGTGTCGCCCGACGTACGACATGCGAAACCTTTCCCGCCCCCAGCCTACCGCCTGCCGTCTACCAGGAGGATCTCCATCACCCGCTGATAAAACTTTGAAAGCAGATCCAGATCATCGACGCTTACGCATTCGTCGATTTTGTGAATGGTGGCATTGACCGGCCCGAGTTCCACCACCTCGGCGCCGGTGGGTGCGACGAAACGCCCGTCGGAGGTGCCGCCTTCGGTGGAAAGCGTCGTTTCAATCGCGGCCAGCTCTCGAACGCTCGACTTCACCGCGTCCACCAGGGCGCCTTCCCGGGTGAGAAAGGGTTGGGCCCCGTTGGTCCAACGGATCCGGTGCTGAACCCCGTGCCTTTTTAAAACTTGGCCGACGTGCTGCTTGATCGCGTCCGCGGTCAGCTCCGTCGAATAGCGAAAGTTGAAGCAAGCCGCGAGGCTGCCGGGCACCACGTTTTCCACTCCGGTTCCCGCGGCGACGTCTGAAACTTGAAAGGACGTCGGCGGAAAGTCGGCGTTGCCGTCGTCCCATCGGGTGTCCGCCAGCTCGGCAAAGGCGCGGGCGAAGGCGTGAACGGGATTGATCACCTGCCCGGGATACGCCACGTGACCCTGTTTGCCGAAAACGGTGATGCGACCGGTAAGGGACCCGCGGCGCCCGTTTTTGACCACGTCGCCGACCCGGTCGCGGCTCGAGGGTTCGCCCACCAGACACCAGTCGATCTTTTGCCCGCTCTTCGCCAGGGCTTCCACGACTTTGACCGTGCCGTTCACGGCGTCGCCTTCCTCGTCGCTGGTGAGCAGCACGCCGACGGAGCCGCTATGTTCCGGATGATTCGCGCTGAATCGCTCCGCCGCGGTTACGAACGCGGCAACGCTCCCCTTCATGTCCGCCGCTCCGCGGCCATAGAGAATGCCGTCCTTGACCGCAGGCTCGAAGGGTGGCGTCGACCACTCGGACTCCGGCCCCGCAGGCACCACGTCGGTGTGACCGAGAAAGACGAACAGGGGTGTATCGTCGCCGCGCCGCGCCCAAAGATTGGTGACGTCACCGAAGCTGAGGCTCTGGCAATCGAAACCAATGGCGGAAAGCCGATCCGTAATCAGCGACTGGCAGCCCCGGTCCTCGGGAGTCACGGAAGGACGGGCGATGAGCTCTTTGGCCAGGGAGAGGGTGGGGGACATGATTCGAATGTCGGGAAAAGTAATATGTGACAAGTGACACGAAACATGTAAAACGATCAATAAGGCGCCGTCTTCTTACTTGTCACATGTCACGGGTTACATGTCACTTATATGCTGCGCTTTAATGTGCCTCGTACACCTTTGCATCACGCATTACGCGTCACGAGTCACGGCAGCACTTTCTTGAACGGCCTCACCGTCACCTTTCTGTAAACGCCGGCGGGGTTATAGGGATCGGCGTCGGCCCAGGTTTTGGCGTCTTCCAGTGAATCGAATTCGGCTACGATCAGGCTGCCGCTGAAGCCGGCCTGCCCGGGCTCGTCTGAATCCACTGCGGGGTGCGGCCCCGCCAGCACCAGGCGGCCGTCCGCCTTCAGCGCCTGGAGACGCTGCAGATGCGCCGGACGCGCGCCTTTACGCTTTTCCAGGCTGTTGTCGACGTCCTCGCAGATGATGGCGTAAAGCATCAGCGTTCCTCCTCGGCGTTTTCGTCCTGCACGTGCCGGGCGAGATAAAACCCCTGGACGACTACGAATACCAGGGTCAGGCCCAGAAGCCCGAACAGCTTGAAGTCCACCCAGGTATCGGTATCGAAGTTGTACACCACGTAAAGATTGAGCACGCCCATCACGGTAAAGAAGGTCACCCAGCTCATGTTGAGCCGGCGCCAGACAAAATCGGGAAGCTGCACCGATGCCTCCATCATTCGACGCACCAGGTTCTTGCTGCCGATAAATTCGCTTGCAAGAAAGGCGGCAGCGAACAGCCAGTTCACCACCGTGGGCTTCCATTTGATGAAAATCTCGTCCTTGAGCAGCAGCGTTGCGCCGCCGAATATCACCACCAGAACCAAGGTGATCAGGTGCATCTTTTCCACCTGACGATTTCTGATCCATGTCACGCCAACCTGAACGAGTGTGGCGACGATGATCACCGCGGTCGCCACCAGAATGCCGCGCTGCGGGTCCTCATGCATCTTGAAGGTGATGAAAAACAGCAGGACGGGGAAGAAGTCGAAGAAAAGCTTCATTGAGTACCGTTTCGATTCATTGGTGAATTGAAATTAATCGGAGCCTGCTGCAGGAGCGAGCTTACAGGCGATTCCTTGGATCAGTCGGTGCGGCCGGCAACGATTCGTCCCACGCTCTATAATGCTCGTGGCCAAGCTTGCCCCATGCTCCGACAGAGGGGTCGCTCCTGCAGGGTTTGTTGGCGGGCATAGTCCAAGGGTGTCATCACCGACCTACGACTTCTTCCGTCCTATGCCGTACTCTCGGCGGTAGACCTCTCGTTCCCCACAGCGGCCGAATTATAGCGCAGTATTCTGCCGCCCTTTGGCCCGCGTGTGTTTGTGCCGGGGGCGCTGATAGAATGCGCGGTCGGTATCCGAGGCGCGCAGCCTGCGGCCTAGGTCAATACGGCGAAGCAGCACCCATGGCACAGTACTTCAGCATCCACCAGACTCATCCGCAGCGCCGATTGATTTCACGGGCGGTGGCCATCGTGCGCAACGGCGGCCTGATCTCCTATCCCACCGACTCCTGCTATGCGCTCGGCTGTGCGTTGGGAAACAAGCAGGCTGTGGACGGAATCATCGCGATTCGAAAGCTCGATGAGCGGCACAACTTCACCCTCGTCTGCCGAGATTTGTCCGAGCTTGCCACCTACGCCCGGGTCGACAATACCGCATATCGCATGCTCAAGGCGTTCACCCCCGGTCCGTACACATTCATTTTGAAAGCCACCCGCGAGGTTCCGCGCCGGGTGCAGAATCCAAGGCGGCGCACGGTGGGGATTCGAGTCCCGGACAACGTGGTCGCCAACAGCCTGCTCGAGAGTCTAGGCGAGCCCCTGTTGAGCTCCACGCTGCTGCTTCCCGGCGCCGACATGCCGCTGACGGATCCCAAGGATATTTTCGAGCGCCTTGGCGACAGGCTGGATCTGGTTATCGACGGGGGCTTTTGTGGCATCGAGCCGACGTCGGTGGTGGACCTCACCGAGCAGCCTCCCCGGGTGCTGCGCGAGGGTCTCGGTGACACCAGCACCTTCGAGACGGCGGCTTGAGCGAAGACGGGCGGAATCAGGTGTCCGGGAATACGGATCGCATGTCGTATATCTTATCTCGTATGCCCGCAATTGGTGGTTCGTAATTCCCCGCGTGGGAGTCGGCAATTCAATTGATTCCGCCGATCAGCCGCTAATCACCAATCACGAATCACCTACCACGAATCACATGTCACTTGTCACCTGTCACATGTCACCAGCCACAAGTCCCTCTTCCGAATCCCCCCCGTGGAAGAACTGAGCCTGGCGAACAAGATCGCCATCTGGATCATTCCGGTGGTGTTCGGCATCACCGTTCACGAGGTGGCTCACGGATGGGTGGCGAACCGATTCGGCGATCCCACCGCGCGCCTGGCTGGCCGACTGACG
>JBFIYQ010000034.1:0-12790 GCA_041605275.1 Gammaproteobacteria bacterium | reverse complement strand
CCTCAGAAATAGGGCGAGCGGGAGCTACGATTGCCCGTTTTTCATGTATTTGGACCTGACCGCAGACTTAGATAGAGAGAAAAACTCGGGACCATCAATGATGCGCCTACCGGCCCGCGTGCTGGCTCTGTTATTTGCCGTTTTCCCGGCGGCAGCCCTCGCCCTGGGAATGGGAAACGTTGAGGTGATGACCACCCTCAACGAACCACTCCGCGCCGAAATCCCCATTACCGGCATCCGCCCGGGCGAAGTCGACCAGATCGAAATCCGACTGGGGACCGACGAGCAGTTTCGTCGCGCCGGCATCGAGCGGCCGTTTCACCTTACCCGCCTCAAATTCAAGGTGGTTCCCGACGGAGAGCGCAAGGCCCGGGTCGAGGTCACCACCCGCGAGTCGGTGACCGAACCATTCCTCAACTTCCTGGTGGAGCTCGATTGGCCGAGCGGCCGAATGATCCGCGAGTACACCTTGCTTCTTGATCCGCCGGTATACGGTGCCGCGATTGCCTCCACCCGGAAGCAGTCCATCGCCCGGGTGGAATCGGTGCCCGAGCCCGCGGGCGGGACGCCTCCACAGCCGATTCCAACGCCCGAGTCGATGGCCTCACCGGAACCGCCGCCTCCGCCGGTGACCCCGGCAAGGGCCCCGGCGACGTCCTCGGCACCTAGTTTTGTCGCGCCGGAATCCGAGCCGATGCGCGCACCTGAACCCTCACTGGAGCCTGCGCCGGCGCTTGCCCCGGCGCCTCCGCCGACGCCTGCGCCTGAGGTGACGACGGCACTGTCGCCGGATCTGGCAGGCATTGATCGCTATGGGCCGGTGGTGGCCAACGAGAGTCTGTGGTCCATCGCCAAGCGGGTGCGGCCGGATCAGGGCGTAAGCATCCAGCGCATGATGTTCGCCATCCTCGAGGCCAATCGGGACGCCTTCTTCCTGGACAACATCAACGCGCTGAAGAAAGGCGCCGTGCTGCGAATTCCGGGGCGGGACGAGATCGGTCCGGACGACAAGGCCCTGGCAATGGCCGAAGTGCGGCGCCACGTGGCCATCTGGAATGACTACCGAAGTCAGCTGGCGGGCGCACCGACGCTGACGCCTGAGGGCGCGCAAGCGGCGGCTCCCAGCACCACCCAGAGCCAGACCACCAGTCCCGCCGTCAGCGCCGGTGAGGACGCGGCCCGGCTGCAGCTATTGGCCGCCGGAGCTTCGCCCAGCGCGGGCGCACCGGGAGACCAGGCGAATCTGGCGCAGCTGCAGCAGGAGCTGAACATGGCGCTGGAGGAGGCCGACAGCAAGCAGCTCGAAAATCGAGAGCTCAGCGAGCGCCTCAGCGAGACCGAACGAATCATCAACGACTTGAACCGCATGCTCGAGCTCAAGGATGACGAGATTGCGAGTCTTCAGAACCAGCTGCGCCAGCAGGAAGGCGCGCCCGTTCCCGCGCCGGAGCCCGCCGCCACCGCCGAGCCTGAGCCGGCGCCCGCGGCTGCACCGGAACCGCTGCAGACGGCGGCCGCAGAGCCCGAGCCGGTGCCCGCGGCGGCCGAGCCGGAGCCGACGCCTGCCGTCGCCGCTGAGCCTGAGCCGGCGCCCGCTGCAGCCGCCGAGCCCGAGCCGGCCCCCACTGCGGCCGCGGATCCGGAGCCGGTACCGCCGCCGAAGCCCAAGCCCGTGTTGCGACCGCCGCCCGAGCCCCAGCAGGTGTCTTTCCTGGGCGAGCTCGTCAATACGGTTCGCGGCTACGTCCCCTCCGGGGTGGATCCCATTCTGCTGGCCGGTGGCCTGGGTATCGTCCTGATACTGGGCGGTGGACTGGCGCTTTACCGCCGTCGCCAGGCGGCGGAAGTCGGCGTTGAGCCGGAAGCCATCGATTTTGAGGACGAAGTGGGGGCACTCGCCGCCAGTGACGACGACCTGTTCCGCGACGACACCCAGCCGGAAGATGAGGACAAGACGTTGCTCGCGTCGGACGAGGAAACCGAGCCGGCCGGGAGCGACGCCGCGACGGTGGAGTCCGCGGATGAGGATCCGCTTTCCGAGCTCAACATCTATATGGCCTATGAGCACTTCGACCAGGCGGAAGATTTGGTTCGACGCGCCATCGCCGACAGCCCGGATCGCCACGATTACCGCCTGAAGCTGCTTGAGGTTTTCTACGCAGCAAAAAATCTGCCGGCGTTTCAGCAGGCGGCGCAGGAACTCCGCGACAGCGCCGGCGCCGACAGTCCGCTCATGTCCACTGCCCTCGGATGGTGGGAAGACCTCGCGCCGGGGCAGGACCTGTTCGGCGGCGTGGCGCAGTCGCCAACCAGCGACACGCAGTCATCGGCGACCGGGATAGACGGCAGCGAAGACGAAGTATTCGACGTCACCAGCGGCATGGCCGGTGACGGCGATGAATCCGCGGTGGACTTCGACCTGGGTGGGTTCGAGACCACCGGTGCCGGGGAAGCTGATGAGGACAGCCAGGGTTCCAGCGTGGACTTCGATCTGGATTCCGGCGAGTCCGAAGAGGTGGCCCCGGCCGCCGCGGAAAGCAGTTCCGACGTGGAGTTCGACCTGAGTGACCTCGGAGGAGACACCGAGGACGAAGCCAAAGCTGCCAGCAGCGGAGATCTTGAGTTCGAAACTCAGAAGGACGACGGCGCGGCGGCAGTCGACGTGGAAAGCGATGGTCTGGACTTCGACGTCTCTGAGGGCGACGGCGAGGCGGCCAACGCCATCGGGCTCGACGACAGCGCCTTCGACATGAACTTGAATCTGGAGGCCGCGACTGAAGATTCCAGCGAACCTGAGTCGGCGAAGCAAGATCAGGGTCTGGACTTTGAGTTCGACGGTACCCACGACGATACCCAGGACGATGTCGGCGGCGGTATGGAGCTGGAGCTCGAGTCTTTTGACGAGTCCGATACGAATTCCGAGGCCGACGGCGACCTGACTGCGGTGGACGAACGCTTTGACCAGGACGCAATCGAGCCGGCGCCTCCCTCCGCGGCCCTCGCACCGGGAGAGGACGACTTGAGCCTGGATTTCGATATCGGTGCGGACGTAGACGACGGCAAGAGCGAGTCCGACGACGTGGACCTGGCCATCGGCATGGACAGCGACGATTCAGACGCCGATGACGATCTGGATTTCGCCATCGAGGGCGGCACCGACGAAGAGCTTTCCGGCGTATCAGCGGGCGAAGGCGGAAGCAGCTCCGACGTGGACTTCGAAATCGGCGGTGACAGCGACAGCGATCAGAAGATCGGAATCGACACGGTGTTTGACGGAGTCTTCGATGAAACCCGCGGCGCTGAAGCTTCCGCTGCCGATGGCGGTTCGGATGACGATCCGCTCGGCATAGGCGGAGGATCCAGCGAGCTGCCGGCACTCGACACCGACACCGAGGATGCCGTGGATCTGACTTTCCTCGGCGAGGCGGGTGGCAATGGCACCGACGATTTGCTGGCGGATCTCGAGTTCGGTGACGAGAACACCGACGACTCCAACAAGACCGAGTTCATGCTGCGGGACGTGCCAAAGCCTCACGCCGGTGATACCGACGTCGCCGCCGACGCCATCCCCGGCAACGGCTCCGACGAGCTGGACGACATCCAGACCAAGCTGGACCTGGCCGAAGCCTACATCGAGATGGGGGATTCCGACGGCGCCCGCGGAATTCTCGGCGAGGTCATGAGCGAGGGCAGCGAGACGCAACAGGGCCAGGCCAAGGATCTGCTGCAAAAGCTCGGCTGAGCGCCGTTTCGTCTAATCCGCCGGAGAGAGGACCGGCACACCCTGGAAGGTATTCATTCCCAGCGACTCTTTCGAGCGGCCTTGGCGCATTCTCTGACCGTCGATGAAGTTTGCACTCGGGGTAGAGTACGACGGCCGTGACTTTCACGGCTTTGAAACTCAGCCCAACGGGCGAACGGTGCAGGCGTGCCTGGAGGCGGCGTTATCGAAAGTTGCTGACCATCCGGTAAGGACGGTTTGCGCCGGGCGCACCGACGCCGGAGTGCACGCGCTGGGTCAGATCGTTCACTTCGAAAGCGAAGCAGAGCGCCCGCTCAGCGCCTGGGTCTTCGGTGCCAACAGCCACCTCGCCGAAGATGTCGGCGTTAACTGGTCGCACGGCGTTGCGGACGAGTTTCACGCCCGATTCAGCGCCACCGCGCGGCGCTACCGCTACGTCATTCTCAACCGCAGCACCCGTCCCGCGGCGCTTCGCGGCCGGGTCGCCTGGGAATACCGTCCCCTGGCGGTCGAGCGCATGCAGACCGCGGCGAGCTACCTGCTGGGGGAGCACGATTTCTCCGCCTTCCGCGGGGCCGGCTGTCAGTCCCGCTCGGCGGTGAGGCGGATCCACCAGCTCGAAGTCAGTCGCCGCGGGCCCTATGTTTTCATAGACGTCCGCGCGAACGCCTTTCTGCTTCACATGGTGCGTAACATTGCCGGCGTACTCACGGACATCGGCGCGGGTAAAGCGCCGGTGGACTGGGCGCACGAAGTGCTCCGGGCCCGGGATCGGCGCCAGGGCGGAGTCACCGCTCCGGCCGGGGGGCTTTATCTGGTGCAGGTGGACTACCCGGCGCAGTATCGGCTTCCCGCGGTTCCTCCGGAATCGGGCCTTTGGTAGTCTTTGGCGCTTTCCCTCGCGGACAGCGCCGAACGGAGGTCGCCCGCATTGATTCCAAAACTGACGCAAATCGGTGGCGATGAGCCGGGTTTGGAACCCGACGCCGCCGGGGTCGCCGCCGGCAAGACGGTGCGCACCCGGGTCAAAGTCTGCGGCCTGACCCGGCCCGAGGACGCTCTGGCCGCGGCGCGCTTCGGCGCCGACGCCATCGGGGTGATCTTTTATCCGCCGAGCCCGCGAGGCGTGGATATCGATACCGCGCGCAGGGTGCGCGCGGTGGTGCCGCCCTTTGTCACCGTGGTCGGCGTCTTCGTCGATCCGGAGGTGGACTTCGTCAAGCGGGCGATTGTCGAGGTCTCGCTGGATCTGGTGCAGTTTCACGGCGACGAGCCGCCGGAATTCTGTGAAGCCTGCGGCCGGCCGTATATCAAGGCGGTGCGCGTGCGAGAAGGGGTGGATTTGAAGCAGTTCGCCCGCCGCTACTCGACCGCCAGGGCGCTGATGCTGGACAGCTTCGAGCGCGGATTGAAAGGTGGAACCGGAAAGACCTTCGACTGGTCGCTGATCCCCGAGGACCTGGGGTTGCCGTTCATCCTGGCGGGCGGATTGACGCCGAACAACGTAGCATCGGCCGTGGCCGCCGCTTCGCCGTTCGCGGTGGACGCCAACGGCGGCGTCGAGGCGAGCCCGGGGATCAAGGATCCCGCCAAAATAGAAGCATTCATTCGCGAGGTAAATCGTGGCCAGACTTTTAAATGAGCCGCCCGAAGAACGGCTGTTAGGCCGGCTGCCCGACGCGCGGGGGCATTTCGGGCCCTACGGCGGCTGTTTTGTCGCCGAAACGCTGATGGGTCCCATCCGGGAGCTTAAAGAGGCCTATGAGCGTTACGCCCGCGATCCGGAATTCCTGGCCGAATTTCATCAGGACCTGAAGCATTACGTCGGCCGGCCTTCGGCGCTCTATCTGGCCGAACGCTGGACGAAGAATCTCGCCGGCGCGCGCATTTACCTAAAGCGCGAAGACCTGAACCACACCGGGGCCCACAAGGTGAACAATACCGTGGGCCAGGCGCTGCTCGCCAAGCGCATGGGCAAGACCCGGATCATCGCCGAAACCGGCGCGGGTCAGCACGGTGTCGCCACCGCCACGGTGGCGGCGCGCCTGGGACTGGAGTGCGTGGTCTACATGGGCGAGGAAGACATTCATCGCCAGGCGCCCAACGTATTTCGTATGAAGCTGCTCGGCGCCAAGGTGGTTTCCGTCACCTCCGGGTCCAAGACGCTGAAGGACGCGCTCAACGAGGCCATGCGCGACTGGGTGACCAACGTCGACAACACCTACTACATCATCGGCACGGTGGCCGGACCGCATCCCTATCCGGCCATGGTGCGCGACTTCAACTCGGTGATTGGAAAGGAGGCGCGGGAACAGATCCTGGAACAGGCGGGGCGCCTGCCGGACGCGCTGATCGCCTGCGTCGGCGGCGGCTCCAACGCCATGGGATTGTTTTATCCCTTCATCGACGACAAAGACGTGGCGCTCTACGGAGTCGAAGCCGGCGGCGACGGCGTTGAAACCGGACGCCACGCGGCGCCGCTCACCGCCGGAAAGCCCGGCGTGCTCCACGGCAACCGCACCTATCTGATGGAGGATAGCGACGGCCAGATCATTCCCACCCACTCGATTTCCGCCGGGCTCGACTATCCCGGCGTCGGTCCAGAGCACGCCTGGCTCAAAGACACCGGGCGGGCGCAGTACGTCACCATTGACGACAGCGAGGCGATGGCGGCGTTTCACGATCTGACCCGCACCGAGGGAATCATTCCAGCGCTGGAATCCGCCCACGCCCTGGCCCAGGCGGCCAAGCTTGCGCCGACCATGCGCTCCGAAGACATCATCATCGTTAATCTCTCCGGGCGCGGTGACAAGGATATTCAGACGGTGGCTGCCATCGAGGGTATCGAACTGTGAGCCGAATCGCCGGAACCTTCGCAAAGCTTCGCGCCGCCAACCGGCGGGCGCTGATTCCTTTCATTACCGCCGGTGATCCGAACAACGACGTCACCGTTCCGCTGATGCACGCGCTGGTGGAGGCGGGGGCGGACATCGTCGAGCTAGGGGTGCCGTTTTCCGATCCCATGGCCGACGGTCCGGTGATTCAACGGGCCAGCGAACGGGCCCTCGAGGGTGGTACCAATCTCACCCGGGTGCTGGAGATGGTGCGCGAGTTCAGACGGAAGAATGCGGAAACGCCCGTGGTGCTGATGGGCTATCTCAATCCCTTCGAGATCGCCGGCTACCAGGCCTTCGCCACGGCTGCCGCTGACGCTGGTGTGGACGGTGTGCTCACCGTGGACCTGCCGCCGGAGGAGGCGGACGAATTCCTGGAAGCGGTACGGGCCCACGACTTGGACCTCATCTTTCTGCTCGCGCCCACTTCCGACGAGGCGCGCATCCGCCGCATCTGCGATACTGCCAGCGGATTTGTTTACTATGTGTCTTTGAAGGGGGTGACCGGGGCGTCCAACCTGGACGTCGCCTCGGTGGCGAAAAAGGTGAACGAGATCAAGCGCTTCACCGAGCTGCCGGTGGGCGTGGGTTTCGGCATCAGCGACGGAAAAACGGCGGCCGAGATCGCTGCCGTCAGTGACGCGGTGGTGGTGGGCAGCGTGCTGGTGAGAACCATAGAATCCTTGCTGGATCGTCCGCGGGACGTTCCGAAAGCGCTCGCCGCGGTGCTGGCGGAGATGCGCCGAGCCATGGACGCGCAGGCGAAAGCCGCGGCGACCGGCTGACGCTGCCGGTCAGGGGGAGGTCTTCAAATGAGCTGGTTCAAAAAACTGATTCCGTCGCGCATACGCACCGAGGGCGGCAGCCGGCGGTCGGTTCCCGAAGGGCTGTGGACCAAGTGCCCCAAGTGCGAGGCGGTGCTCTACAAGGCCGAGCTCGAGCGCAGCGTGGAGGTCTGTCCCAAGTGCGGTCACCACATCCGACAGAGCGCGAGGCGCCGTCTAAACCAGTTTCTCGATCCCGAGCCGCGCACCGAGATCGGCGCCGATCTGATGCCGTTGGACGTGCTTAAGTTCAAAGACGGCAAACGCTACCGGGACCGGCTGGCCCAGGCGCAGCGAAAGACCGGGGAAAACGACGCCCTGGTGGTGATGAGCGGGAGGGTCAAAGGCGTTCCTGTGGTGGCTTCCGCCTTCGAGTTCGGCTTCATGGGCGGCTCCATGGGTGCGGTGGTGGGTGAGCGCTTCGTTCGCGGCATCAACGAGGCCGTGGATAAGAAGATGCCGGTGGTGTGCTTCGCCGCCAGCGGCGGGGCGAGAATGCAGGAAGCGCTGATCTCGCTGATGCAGCTGGCCAAGACCAGCGCGGCGCTTGCCCGGCTCAACGAGCGCGGCTTGCCTTTCGTCTCCGTGCTCACCGACCCCACCATGGGCGGAGTGTCCGCGAGCCTCGGAATGCTCGGCGACGTGAACATCGCCGAGCCGAACGCGCTTATCGGATTCGCCGGCCCGAGGGTGATCGAGCAAACGGTCAAGGAAACGCTGCCGGAAGGATTTCAGCGCAGCGAATTCCTGTTGGAGCACGGCGCCATCGACATGATCGTCGATCGTCGCGAAATGCGTGATCGCATTGCGTCGCTGCTCACCATGCTCACGCAGCAACCGGCCCCCTGAACGCCACCGTTACAGCGCGCGAGCTGCTGCGCCCGGCGCCCCGAAAACCCGCCGAGCGTTTCGCTTCGGTTGCGAAGTGGCTCCAGTGGCAGGAGTCTCTCAACCCCCGGGGAGTCGAGCTCGGTCTGGAGCGCTGCTTACCCGTGGCGCGAGCGCTTGAACTGCTGCCGCTTCCGTTTCCCATCATCAGCGTTGCCGGCACCAACGGCAAAGGCTCCTGCGTTGCTATGCTCGGGGAGATTTTGTCCGCGGCGGGCTATCGCGTCGGCGCCTACACATCGCCGCATCTCTTGAGCTTCAACGAGACGATCCGTATCGCCGGTCGAGCGGTGGACGACCAGACGCTGCTCAACTCATTCGAAGCGGTCGCCGACGCCCGTGGCGACGTGCGTTTGACCTGGTTCGAGTTCAGAACCCTGGCGGCGGCGCGAATTCTTTGCGACGCCAAGCCGGATCTGGCGCTGCTCGAGGTGGGGCTCGGCGGTCGGCTGGACGCGGTGAACATGTTCGACGCCGACCTGGCCGTGATTGCCAGCATCGGGGTCGATCATACCGACTGGCTTGGAGAAAGCCGTGATCAAATCGGGCGGGAAAAAGCCGGGATCTGCAGAAGCGGTCGACCCGTGGTTTGCGCCGACCTTGATCCGCCCCGAGGATTTATTGACGCCGTGTCCGAAGTCGGAGGCAAACTCTATCGCGCCGGCATCGATTATCGCTTCGAGCGAACTGGGGAAGAATGGCGCTGGCTGGGGCCCGCCGCGCGATCTTTAACCCTGCCGACGCCCGGGATCGCGGGAGCCTGTCAGCTGGGCAACGCCGCCGCGGTGCTGATGAGCCTGCATCTTCTCGAGCCTCGCTTTGCCGTGGATGCATCCGACCTGCGCCAAGGGCTGGGGCGCTGCCGGCTCATCGGTCGCCAGCAGATCGTATCCGCCCGGCCGCAACTTTGGCTGGACGTGGCTCACAACCCCCAGGCCGCCGAGGCGCTGGCGATCTCCCTGAAGCAGAATCCGTGCAGGGGCAAAACACGCGCGGTTTTCGCCATGTATGCGGACAAAGACATCGCCGGGGTCGTCCGCGCTATCAAGGGTTGCGTTCACCATTGGCATCTGGCGGTGCTCAATCCTCCGCGGGGCGCATCGGCTGTGCAAACCGTCAACGCGCTGGCTCAAGCGGAGGTAAGCGCAGGCTTTGCCATGCATTCGAATCCGCGCGCCGCCCTCGTGGCGGCGAAAAGTGAAAGCGCGCCCGATGACCGCATCGTGGTTTTCGGATCGTTCGAAACGGTGCGCGGCGTCATGGAGCTTGAATCTTCACAAGCGTGACTGGAAACTTGCCCCATGGATGAGCAGTTCAAACAGCGCCTCGTGGGCGCATCCGTGCTGGTGCTGCTGGCCGTTATCTTCATACCCATGATTCTGGATAGCCCCTCCGAGCCCGAGGTGCGGGTGGAGCATCCGACGTTGCCCGCCAGAACAGAACCCGATTTCAGCTCCCGTATCGTTCCCCTGACCGAACCTAAAACGACGCTGGTGGAAGTGGATCCCACCGGACCCCGGGTCGTTCCGAAAAGCGATCCGCCCAAGGCGGCTGTGCCGGCCGAGCCGACCAGGACCGTCACCGCGGGAATCACGACTCCGCCGGAGGAGAAGAAATCCGCCCCGGCGCCCGTGCCCGAACCGGCGCCCGAGGCGACAAAGGCGGAAGACGCACCCAAAGCCTGGGCGATACAGCTAGGCAGCTTTTCCAGCGCCAAAAATGCCATGGCGCTTCGCGACAAGCTCAAGAAATTGGGTTATGTGGCTTTCATTGAAACCGCGCGGGTGGAAGGCAAGGACATTACGCGGGTATTCGTCGGTCCGGAGCTCGCCAAGGAAAGGGCGGGAGAGCTGGTGAAGAAACTGCAGGCGGAAACCGATCTAAAAGGCATGGTCGTGCAGTATCCGGAATCCTGACTTCAGTTTCGTCATGATCTGGATCGATTGGCTCATTTTGCTGGTCATTCTGCTGTCGGCAGTCATCAGCGTGGTGCGGGGTTTTTTCAAGGAAGCGATTTCCCTCGCCGGGTGGATCGTCGCCATCTGGCTGGGACTGGCATTTTCCGGAGACATCGCCGCGCTCCTGGCCAAGTTCATTTCGGTGCCCTCGGTTCGAATCGTCGTCGCATTCTCCATGGTGCTGGTGTTCGTGCTTGTGCTGACTGCGCTCGCCAGCCACTTTACTTCCCTGGTGGTCAAGAAAACCGGGCTGACCGGCACCGACCGGGTGCTCGGGGTGGTTTTCGGCGTTGCCCGCGGCGCCGTCATAGTTGGCATCCTGGTGCTGCTCGCGGGGCTGACGGCGCTTCCTAGGGACCCCTGGTGGCGGGAGTCCACGCTGGTTCCGCATTTTCAGCGCCTGGCGGTGCATATCCGGGCCATGTTGCCTTCGGATGTTGCCGACGAAATCAGGTTTTGACGCACCCCGGGCGGCTATAATGCCTAGTTCTGGCTTGAAAGCCGATGTTTTCACGGGCGAACGCTGTGTTTAAGATCCTCTCTGGAAAGCCTGAATCCTCCCCGCCCTTTGGCGAACCGCAACCACGCCACGTATTTCCGTTATGTGCGGCATAGTCGGCCTCGTTGGTAAGTCCAGCGTAAACCAGGCGTTGTACGACGCGCTGACAGTGCTTCAGCACCGCGGGCAGGATTCCGCGGGCATCGCCACCTGCGACGGTGACAAGCTCCATCAGCGCAAGGACAACGGTCTGGTCCGGGACGTATTTCACGAGCGGCACATGCTGAGGCTGCCCGGAAACATGGGCATTGGTCACGTCCGCTACCCCACCGCAGGAAGCAACTCGTCGACGGAATCACAGCCTTTCTACGTCAACTCTCCCTACGGCATTGCGCTCGCCCACAACGGCAATCTCATCAACGCCGACGAGCTCAAGCGGGATGTCTTCCGCGCCGATCTTCGTCACGTCAATACCGATTCCGACTCGGAAATTCTGCTTAATGTGTTTGCCCACGAGCTGTTCAAGCTCGGCAAGCTCAAGCTGGACGAAGAGACGATTTTCAACGCCGTGGCCAACGTGCATAAGCGATGCACCGGAGGCTACGCGGCGGTGGCGATGATCGTCGGTTACGGCGTGGTGGCGTTTCGGGATCCTTTCGGCATACGGCCCGTCGCCTTCGGCATTCGTGAAACATCGGAAGGGCCTGAGTGCATGGTGGCCTCCGAGAGCGTGGCGCTGGACGTGCTGGGCTTCGAGCTGATCCGAGACCTTGCTCCCGGGGAAGCCATCTACATCGACGAGTCCGGCGAAATCCACGCCCGTCAGTGCGCCAAGAAACCTGTCTACTCGCCGTGCATATTCGAGTATGTGTATCTCGCCAGGCCCGACTCCATAATCGACGATGTATCGGTGTACAAGGCCCGGCTTCGCATGGGCGAGCGTCTCGCCGACAAAATCCTGAGGGAATGGCCAGACCACGACATCGACGTGGTTATTCCCATTCCGGATACCAGCCGCACTGCCTGTTTGCCGCTGGCCTACAAGCTCGGGGTGAAGTATCGGGAAGGCTTTATCAAGAACCGGTATATCGGTCGCACCTTTATCATGCCGGGTCAGACCGAGCGATCGATTTCCGTCAGGCGTAAGCTCAATGCAATCGGGCTCGAGTTCGAAGGCAAAAACGTGTTGCTGGTGGACGATTCCATCGTTCGCGGCACCACCTCAAAACAGATTATCCAAATGGCGCGTGAGGCCGGCGCGAAGAAAGTGTATTTCGCCTCGGCGGCGCCCCCCGTTCGTTACCAGAACGTTTACGGCATCGACATGCCGGTGGTGGGTGAGCTCATCGCCCACAACCGAACCGAGGAGGGGGTTGCCGAAGCCATCGGCGCCGACCGCCTCATATACCAGTCGCTTCCCGATCTCATTGACGCGGTGGAAAAAGGAAACCCGCGCATCCGCCGGTTCGACACCTCGTGCTTTACCGGCGAGTACGTCACCGGGGGCGTTTCCGAGTCCTATCTGGAGCGCATCGCCGAGCGGCGCAACGACGAGGCCAAAGGCAAGCGTGAGTCGGCTGTCAACGGCGTTCCAGCGTAGGTCCGGTCGGAACCGCTGGTTGACATCCCCCGGGGGGATCCCTACATTTAGCCGACGCGCCGATTTGATTAATCAGCTTGCGGGCGCGATATAAATACGGCTAAAGCGAGGCAAGACCTGCTTCAGCCAAAGCTGACAGCAGGTTTTTTTTCGCCTGCTGAGCGCCGCCCCCGGATCCGAGGTGGAAAGCCATGAGCAAGCGCAACAAGCCGAAAGGCCCGTCAGACCAACACGAAATTGCTGCCCAGTTCGACACCCGCGCCGTGCGCGCGGGCCAGATTCGGACGCCCGAGCAGGAGCACAACGATCCTATTTTCGTCACCTCCAGCTTCGTCTTCGACAGCGCGGCCCAGGCGGCGGCGCGGTTTTCTGAGCAGGAGGCGGG
>JBFIYQ010000033.1:0-12890 GCA_041605275.1 Gammaproteobacteria bacterium | reverse complement strand
GGCGAGAAGGACTACTCGGCGCTGGTGTCGAAGATGAAGCAGGCGGGTGTCGATGTGTTCTACCTCGGCGGCTACCACACCGAGGCCGGCTTGATGATCCGCCAGGCCCGTGAGCAGGGCTATAACGTTCAGCTGGTTTCCGGCGACGCGCTGGTGACCGACGAGTTCTGGAAGATCACCGGCAAGGCCGGCGAAGGTACGCTCATGACCTTCAGCCCTGATCCGCGAAAGAATCCGGATGCGGCCCCGGTGGTAAAGAAATTCCGCGACGGCGGCTACGAGCCGGAGGGCTACACCCTGTATACCTACGGCGCGATCCAGGCGTGGGCGCAGGCTGCTGAGAAGGCCGGGACCACCGACACCAAGAAAGTGATCGATGCGCTGCGCTCGGGACAGTTCAACACCGTGCTCGGCAAGATCGGCTTTGATCCCAAGGGTGACGTCACCGCGCCCGGATACGTCTGGTACGTATGGGAGGGTGGCACCTACGACTACGTCAAGAATTGATTGCTGATTCGGTCAGCGAGCTTTCAATTTGACTGACAAAACCCAGGGAGCGAAAGCTCCCTGGGTTTTTTCTTTCTGAGCTTCGCTGGCCAGTGTGTTTGGTTCTACGAATCGTTTCCGTCGGCAAGGTCGTCGAGTATCGGGCACTCCGGACGATGGTCGCCGTGACAGTGATCAGCCAGATCCAGAATCGCCAGCTTCACGCTCTCGAGCTCAAGGATCCGGGCATCGATCTCATCGACGTGAGCGAGGGCGAGCTTCTTGACGTCCGCGCTCGCCCGCTTTTTGTCCTGCCACAGCGACAAGAGCTTCTGCGTGTCCTCAACGGAGAAGCCGAGCTTGCGCGCCCGGTGAATGAACTTGAGCGTGCGCACATCCATGTCGCTGAACTGCCGGTAGCCGTTGGCGGCCCTTTCGGCAGGGCGCACCAGACCGATCTCTTCGTAGAAGCGGATGGTCTTTGGCGGCATGCCCGACTGTCGTGATGCTTCCTGGATGCGCATTTCAAACTCCCGATTCGGTCAAACGAAAAGTCGAATTCAGTATGCTTTAGTCGGTCACAGCGCGACCCGCTTGAGCCTCAGCGCGTTGCCGATGACCGACACCGAGCTGATGCTCATGGCGGCGCTGGCAATCATGGGGCTCAAGAGTATGCCGATGAACGGATACAGCACGCCCGCCGCCACCGGCACACCCAGCGCGTTATAAATGAAGGCAAAGAACAGGTTCTGGCGGATATTGCGCATCGTCCTTCGACTGAGCAGACGCGCCCGGGCGATCCCGCGCAGATCACCTTTGACCAGGGTGACGCCTGCGCTCTCGATGGCCACGTCCGAGCCCGTGCCCATGGCGATGCCGACGTCGGCAAGCGCCAGCGCCGGTGCGTCGTTGATGCCGTCTCCGGCCATTGCGACGACGCGGCCTTGCGCCTTCAGCGTTTCTACCAGTTTTGACTTGTCCTGAGGCAGCACACCGGCGTGGAACTCGTCGATGCCCAAGCTTTCGGCCACCGCTCTTGCGGTGCCTTCATGATCGCCCGTCGCCATCACCACCCGCACACCGCTCTGGTGAAGGTAGCGAATCGCTTCGGCGGTGGTGGACTTGATCGGATCGGCGATGCCGATGAGGCCCGCAAGGTCATCGTTTACCGCAACGTGAATTACCGTCTGGCCTTTTTGCCTTAGAGCAGCGGCGGTATTTCGGGCCCCGTCCGAAAGCTGTATTCCGGCATCGGTGAGCGCGCGCTGATTTCCGATGAGCACGCGCTTGTCGCCGATGCGCCCACGCACGCCCTTGCCGGTGTCGGAATCGAACTCCTCAATGCGCTTCAGATCGATGCCGCGTTCTTTGGCGAAAGCCACGACAGCCTCCGCCAGCGGATGCTCGCTGGCCCGCTCGACGCTCGCTGCCAGCGCGAGCAGGGTATTCTGATCAATCGATCCGAAGATCTCGATCGACTGCACTGCTGGCTTGCCTTCGGTGAGGGTGCCGGTCTTGTCGACGATGAGCGTGTCCACCTTTTCCAGCGTTTCCAGCGCCTCGGCGTTGCGGATCAGCACGCCGACGTTGGCGCCGCGGCCGACGCCCACCATCACCGAAACAGGAGTCGCCAGGCCCAGCGCGCAGGGACAGGCGATGATCAGCACTGAAACCGCGGCCACCAGGGCGTGGGCGAAGGCGGGGGACGGACCGATGGCGGCCCAGGCGATGAAGCTGGCAATCGCAATCAGAATCACGGCGGGCACGAACCAGCCGGCCACGGTGTCGGCGAGCTTCTGGATCGGTGCCCGGGATCGTCCGGCGTCTGCCACCATTTGAGCGATGCGGGAAAGCAGCGTTTCCGATCCCACCCGTCGGGCGATCATCTCGAAGCTGCCTTTGCCGTTGACGGTGCCGCCGGTGACCGGATCGCCGCGACCTTTTTCTACGGGAATGGGCTCGCCGGTGACCATGGACTCGTCCACGCTGGAACGGCCCTCCGCCACCTCGCCGTCCACCGGTACCTTGTCACCGGGTCGCACCCTCAGACGATCGCCTTGGCGCACTTCCGAAAGCGGCACCTCTTCCTCTTTACCGTGGGCGCCGATGCGGATGGCCGTATCCGGAGCGAGCTTCAGCAGGCTGCGGATGGCGTCCGATGTGCGCGCCCGGGCTTTAAGCTCGAGCACCTGGCCCAGCAGCACCAGCGTGGTGATGACGGCCGCGGCCTCGAAGTAAAGCGGTGCTCTCCCGTGGATCTTGAAGGCCTCGGGGAGCAGACCGGGCAGCAGCAGCGCCACAAGGCTGAAGAGATAGGCCGCCGCGACGCCGATCCCGATGAGGGTGAACATGTTGAGGTTCATGCTGCGGAGCGACTGCCAGGCGCGGACGAAAAACGGCCAGCCGCCCCACAGCACCACGGGTGTCGCCAGTGCACCCTGAACGTAGCCTGACAGCGTTTCCCCGATCAGGGCGCCGGGGTCGAATCCAGGCACCATCTCGCCCATGGCAATCAGCAGCACCGGCAGCGTCAGCACCGCGCTCACCCAGAAGCGGCGCGTCATGTCGATGAGCTCCGGGTTCTCCTCCTCTTCCGCCGACACCGTCATGGGCTCTAAGGCCATGCCGCAGATGGGGCAGTCTCCGGGGCCTTCCCTGACGATCTCCGGATGCATGGGACAGGTGTACTTTGTGCCTTCTTTGACCGGCGCCGGGGTTCTCGCTTCGCCGCTCAAGTAACCGTCGGGATCGGCGCGAAACTTGTGCACGCAGTGGTCGCTGCAGAAGTAATAGGTCGTCCCGTCGTGGGCGACGCTGCGGTCCGGATTAGTCCCGACCCGCATGCCGCACACGGGATCCGTGTGCGTAGCGGCGTCCGCCGGCGGCGGACAGCTGTGACCGTGGCTGGCGTGCTGTGCCATGTGTCGGTGTTCCTTAAAAGCTTGACCCGCGACCATCGCGGGCTGACCGAAGCACATGGTAAACCTTCCAGTAACTGGAAGGTCAACAGGGTTTTGCAGGTTGAGCCGGGATCAGGGCCGAGACGCCCGGGGCAAGGCGAGCTAGGGCTGGATCTCGCGCTTTCGCTTATGCACGAAGGCGTCCAGGGCCTCACGGATCCCCGGGTCCATGGGCGGCTTCTGATAGCTCTCGAGCAGCTGCTTCCAGATCCGGGTGGCCCGGCGGGTGGCGTCCTCCCCTCCCGCCTCCTCCCAGCTCTCATAGTTGCGCCAGTCCGAAATAAAGGGGTGATAAAAGGCGGTCTCGTAGCGTGCCAGGGTATGGGCGGTGCCGAAGAAGTGTCCGCCGGACGGCACCCCTTTAATCGCCTCGAAGCCCAAAGCGTCCTCGTTCACCTCCACCGGCTTCACCACCTCGGCCATCATCTGCAGCATCTCCGCGTCCAGCACCACCTTTTCGAAAGACGCGGTGAGACCGCCTTCCATCCAGCCGGCGCCGTGATAAACCATGTTGGCGTGGGCCATGACCGCGGCCCAGATGGACATCTCCGATTCGTAGGCCGCCTGCGCGTCCACCACGTTACTGGCGCTGGCGTTGCTGGATCGATAGGGAATCTTGTAGCGGCGCGCCAGCTGGCCGCCGGCAATCGTGGCCTGCACGTTCTCAGGGGTGCCGAATGCGGGCGCCCCGGATTTCATGTCCACATTGGAGGTGAAGCCGCCGTAGATCGCGGGCGCGCCGGGGCGGGCGAGCTGGGTCAGCGCGATTCCCGCCAGCGCCTCGGCGTTTTGCTGCGAGAGCGCCGCAGCCAGTGTCACCGGCGCCATGGCGCCCATCAGCGTGAACGGCGTCACCACCACCGCCTGTCCCCATTCGGACATGGCCATCAGGCCTTCGGACATGGACTCGTCGAAGCGACGCGGCGAGTTGACTGAGATTATAGTAACCACCGCCGGCTGGTCGATCAGGGCCTCGCGATCCTTGCCCTGGGCAATGGCCGCCATGTCGATGCCGTCCAGCGCGCGCTCGGCGCCGATAGCGCTGCAGTGATAAACGCGATCGGCGTAGGTGACGTTGGCGAGATAGCAGTCCAGGTGCCGGTTGTGGGGGGGCAGCTCGATGGGCGCCACCGGCTGATTGCCGATGGCGTGGATGATGTTGAGGCTTTGGGCGAGACTCACCAGCTCGCAGTAATCTTTGTAGTTTCCCGAGCGGCGGCCGCGCTCGCAGTCGTGCACGTTGGGCGGTCCCGCCACTAGGGTGGTGCAGATGCAGTTGCCGCCGAGCGTGAGGCGCCGCTCCGGATTGCGCGGCGTCAGGGTCACGGTCTGCGGCACGCTGGCGAGGCACTGCTCCACCAGGCCGCGGTCCATCCGAACCACGCCGGTGCTTCGATCCACTTCCGCCCCGGCGCGGGCAAAGGCGTCCTGGGCTTTTGTTCCCATGAACTCGATGCCGTTCTCCTCCAGTATGCGCAGCGAGTTCTGGTGGATTGCCTCCAGCTGGTCGGCGCTCAAGACTTCAATCGGCGCCAGATGATTGACGATCTGGCCCCAGGGTCGCTGCTCGATGGCGCTGGTGGCTTCGCGTCGTGGCCGCCGCGCTCGTCTCGTCACGGCCTGCCACCGTTCGGCCGAAAGCGAAGGAGCCCTGGATCACGGGTGTTGAAGCGGAGCATGGTGCGCAGGTTGTTTTTCTTTGATGCAAAGATTTTGAGCGCACAGCATAACGTAACCGTACCCACGGATTGGCCGCCGACGGCTGGGATCGCTATCCGGGAGACGCGGGCAGCGCCCCATTGCCGCCCGTCCATGAGCGTTTCCGCTTCGCGCTATCAGGGCGTTGGAAACACGGGCGGGTGCGCGTGCTGGGGCCGGAACAGGCGGCGCAGCATGATCAGCTCGACTGCTTCGGGGAGCTGCCGTCGTCAGCGGCGGTCCGGTTAAGCGCTGCGCCGGACCTCGTGAACGCCGATGGCTTCCAGCGCGCGTTCCAGCTCGTCGGCCTGGAACGGCTTTTGAATCACGCGGGTTTCCGCATCCTCTATGGCGGCCGCGCGCCTGGCCGCCTCGCCGGATCCGGTAATCAGAAGAATGGGCAGACCGGAACGGATGCGTCGAACCCGGCGGGCGAGACCGATGCCGTCAAGCGCTCCCGGCATCTGGATATCGGTGATGAGCGCCGAGAGACCCGGGTTGGCGTTGATCTGCGACAGCGCCTCTTCCGCATCGGCCGCCTCCGCCACGCCGTGACCGAGGCGCGCGAGTATGCGCCGGGCGAAGCGCCGGACCTCGGCGTCGTCGTCCACCAGGACGACGTTGAAGTTGCGGCTTTCCGGCAGGCTGTCCGCGCGTTTTGCCCGGGCCACCTGCGTTTCGGCGTAAGGGATGTACAGAGTTACCGTGGTTCCCTCGCCCTGCGTTGAATCGATGGAGATATCGCCGCCGCATTCGCGAACGAAGCCGTTCACCATGGTGAGACCGAGTCCGGAACCCTTGCCGCGGCTCTTGGTGGTGAACAGAGGCTCGAGCACCTTCTTCTTGATTTCCGGGCTCATGCCGACACCGTTGTCGCTGATCGCCACGGTGACGTAACGGCCGGGGGAAAGCGAAAGGCTGTCGGATTGTCCCGGGCCGACGTTGGCGGAGGACACGGTGATGCGAAGCTCACCGCCGTTCGGCATTGCGTCGCGGGCGTTCAGACCCAGATTGAGTATCGCCGTGTGAAGGTAGCTTTCATCCGCAAGTAAGGTGAACCGGTCGCCATCGAGATCCACGTTTACTTCGATGTTTCCGGGAAGCGTGCGACGAAGCAGTCGCTGCGCCTCGGCAACCACGTCGCGCACGTCCAGTGCGATAGGCCTCAGCGCTTCCTTGCGAGAAATGGACAGGAGACTCTGAATGAGATCCTTGGCACGCCGCGAAGCGCTCAATGCGTCTTCGATAATCTCACGCCATTCGGCGTTACCGGAGGCGCCACTGATGTCCCGCGAGAGCAGGCTCAGGTTGCCGCGAATGATCGTCAGCACATTGTTGAAATCGTGCGCGATACCCCCGGCGAGCTGTCCGACGGCTTCCATCTTCTGCGCTTGCCTCAGGCGACTCTCGGCCTCACGGGCGCCGGTCACATCGGTCACCGTGAGGACAAAATGACTCGGCTGCTCGTCGGGTCCCTGCACGGTGCCGCAGCTCAGCTGCGCCAGCATCTGGCTTCCGTCGAGGCGGCGGAAGGTCAGCTCGGTCACGGCTTCTCGCTCGGTGGCTTTGGCAGCCGGCTGCAGCAAAGCGTCACAGCGCTCCAGGTGGTCGGGGATGATGAGGTCGTGTAACCGCGTAGACATCAGGGCTTCGGCCTGAAAACCGAGCATCTGACACAGGGCGTCATTTGCGGCAACGACACGACCGCGCAAAGATAGCGTAGCGATGCCCGTAGCCGCGTTCTCGAATATGGCGCGGAACTGCCGCTCGCTCTGGTGCAGCCGGTCCGACTGACGGCGGATCTCGGAAATGTCGGTGCTTACGCCCACGACACCGCCCTCCTTGGTGCGGCGTTCGGTGAGTCGGTAAATGCGCCCGTTGGAAGGCCTCACCTCGATGGAGCCGCTGGGGTCCCGGTGACTTGCCATTCGTTTGCGTACGTGCCGTTCGACGGATTCTTCGTCCCGAAACTGGCGCTTGGCCCAGTGGCGGAGAAGATCCTCGAACCGGGTGCCGGGTTGTAGGAGATGAAGATAGCTTTTGTGATCCCTGCGGTAGGCCTCGTTGCACACCACCAGCCGGTCGTCCGCGTCGAACAGGTAAATTCCGTCGGCAATACTGTCGATGGCGTCCAGCAGCCGGGTCTGGGCGAGCTCCAACTCCTTGCGCGCGCGCATGCCTTCGGTAATGTTGGTGCCGGTGCCGCGATAGCCGAGGAAGTTGCCTTTGGCATCAAAAAAGGGATTGGCGCTGGATGATACCCAGAGCTTTTTTCCGGACGCGGTGCGAACGATATAAATGAAGCGGCGGTAGGGCTTTCTCGCCGCCAGCGCCTCGTTGTAGGTTTTGAGCGCTTCCGCATCGGTATCCTCGACCACGAGAAAGTCCATGCGGTTGGCGCCGATCAGCTGCTCCCGAGTGTACCCCGTGATCGTGAGCAGATTGTCGGACACGTAAGTAAAGCGCATCTGGTCGTCGGTTTCGAAGAACCAGTCCGAGGCTGAGTCCACCAGGTCGCGAAAGCGCTCCTCGCTTTCACGAAGCTGTGCCTCTCTTTGCTTGATTTCGCTGATGTCGGTGCGGATGGTGACCAGGCCCCCATCGCGGGTTCTGCGTTCCGACGTCCGTACCCATCGGCCGTCCGGAAGCCTGACCTCGCTCCACCCCTCGGGATTGGCCCGATTCTCGGCGAGCCGATTCAGCCATTCCTCTTCGCTTTCACCGTCTTCGATCACGTGTCCGCGGCGGATTCGCTCACGGATCATGCTTTCAAAGGAGGCGCCTGTTTTCAGAATGTCCAGGTCGTCGCCGAACTCCCGGGCATAGTTTTCGTTATATAGAGCAAGCCGGTCATCGGCATCGTAAAGGGCAAACCCGTCGGGAATGCTGCGCAGGGCGTCGGTGAGGCGGTTGCGCGCAATTTCTGCCTCGCGGCGCGCTTGTACTTCGGCGGTGGCGTCACTGCCTGTGCCGCGGTATCCGATGAAAACGCCGGACTCGTCATACAAAGGTTTGCCGCTGGTCCGGATCCAGAGCACGTCTCTTTTGCCGATGTGCGTTGGAAAGACGAAATCCTTGAAGGGGCGGTGGCTGTCGAGGCAACGCGCGTGGGCTTCGATAGCGTCGGCGTGAATGAGATCGGTGGCCATGATGTCGATTCGCCGCTTTCCGATCATGTCGGATGAATCGATGCCGACGACCTCGGTGAATCGGCCGGTCACCGTGATGATCCGATGATTGGCGTCGGTCTCCCAGTACCAGTCGGAGGCGCTCTCCACAAGGTCGTTGAAGCGGGCCTCGCTTTCCGCCAGCGCTTTTTGCAGACGCTTGCGCTCCAGGGCGTAGCGGAGTGCGCGGGTGAGCAGCGCTCCGCTCAAGTCGCGTTTGAAAAGCACTTCCGACGCGCCTTCCGCCAGGGCGCGCCGTTCGAATTCCGGATCGGGCTCAGCGCCCAGCAGGACAACGGGCGCATAGGGACGAACCTCGAGAATCAGCGGGAGCAGCTCGATGCCGCAGGCGTCGCCGAGCTGCTGGTCGACGAGGCAAAGATCGAAGGCACTGTCGGGGATGACCCTGGCCGCTTCGGCCACGCTTCGCGCCCGGTGGGTTTGATATTCCGGTGCAGTCTCACACAGCAGCCGCCGGACGCGCTGAAAGTCGTCGTCGTTATCCTCGATAACGAGGACTCTCAGTTTCGCTTCATTCATGAACCCGCGCTCGCGGACGTCAAGGCCCTGGTCCGGGCCCGGCGTTCGCCGGAAAGCCGCCGGTACCGTCCGGGGAGGCCGTGCCGCGTCCCGATCCGGCCGCACCGGTTAAAACCTGGTACCCCGGCCGCCGCCTGGGCGGTTGTGGCGGAATGGATCCTCCCTGCCATGTTCTATATTGCGTGACGCCCCAGCCACGATATTTCGGCAGCTGACCCCCAGATCTTGAGGCCTGCGTGGTCGCTTGCGAGCGTCTCGATTCGGCGGGAATCCGCCTCGCCGCGGCAAAAAAAGCCCCGCCGGAGCGGGGCTGGGGCCGAGAGGGGGGATCGACCCCTGGGAGTATCGATGCTCGAGCATCTGGAGGAGCTTCGGGCAGGATTATGCGCGCCGGGCGATTACAGCCCGTTTTCCGGGGCATTACAGAATCGTTACAGCGCAGGCGGCGTTACTTTCGCCGCGCGCTCTGGGCGCGCTCGCTTTCCAGCTGCTTGAGCCGCGCCTCGATGCGCGAGTTGCGGTAGAAATCATCGCCCGAGCGCTTTGAGGCGAGCTCGAGCTGGTGGATCGCGGCGCCGATTTCGCCGCTGAGGTAGTAGTGCTCGGAGAGCGCAATATGACTCTCCGCCGGGTTCCCGGCCATCTGGTGGGCGTTCGCCCGCAGCTTGTATAGGGTGGCGTCGAGAGCGTGCAGGCGGCCGTAGCGATCAATGACCTCCAGCGCTTTCTTCGCCTCCCCGGACTGGATCAGGGCATTGGCATAGCCCCGCACCAGCACCTTGTTTCCGGGATAGAGGCCGATGGCGTCGGCGTAAATTCGCAGCGCCTCGCTCAGCTTGCCGCCGCGCAGCTCGTTTTCGGCAAGCTCCGCGCGCAGGTATACGCGTTCAGGGTGCTGCCGGACGAGCTCCCGGAGCAGCTCGTTCGCTTCCTTAGAGCGTCCGGATCGATCGTAGGCCATGGCCAGGCCGTACTTCGTCGCGGAAAGGGATGCGGGCGAATCGGATTTCATACGCTCGTCGAAGAAGCTCACCGCTTTTTTGGGATCCAGCTCGGTAAGCACGCGCAGCTTGGCGCGCACGAACTGGTAGGAGAGGCTGTCCTGGTGCTGGCGGTAGGGAAACTTCTCCGCGCGGCCAATGGCGTCCGCGATTCGGGACGTGGTCACCGGGTGGGTGGACAGGAACTCCGGCGGCTTTTGATAGTAGCGAGAAGCCGACTGCATTTTTTCGAAAAACGCCGGCATCGCGCGGGGATCGAATCCAGCGTCCTGGAGCAGCTGCATGCCCACGCGGTCCGCCTCCTGCTCGTTGGCACGGGAAAAATTCAGCTGCTTTTGAATCTGGCCTCCGACCACCGCCGCCGCGGTGGCCTGGCCCGCCTCGGGGCTCTGGGTGCCGATGATGATGGCTGCAACGATTCCGGCAATCGTCTGCATGCTGCTCCTGTCGGCCGCCGCGACCGCCTGGGCGATATGCCGCTGGGTAACGTGCGCAATTTCGTGGGCGAGCACCGAGGCCACCTCGCTCTCGGAGTCCGATACGGTGATCAGCCCGGAGTTGATGCCGATAAAACCGCCCGGCGCTGCAAAAGCGTTTATGGAACCGTCCTCGACGACGAAAAAGGTGAATCCGAAATGCTGGGCGTCGCTCTGGGAGACCAGCCGGTAGCCCAGGGATTGGACGTAGTCCTCCACCTCCGGGTCATCGATCAGCTTCATGCGGGACCGGATCTCGCGCATGAAGAGCTCGCCGATAGCCCGTTCCTCGGCGAGGGAAATGGTGCTGGATTCAGGGCTGCCGATATCCGGAAGCTTCACCTGCGCGTCCAGCGCCGGCGCCCACAGGATTACGGCACAAAGCAACGCGCGCCCCCACCGGACGACAAGACCCGTCTTGCGCACGCGTTTGCTGTCTGGACGGGCGAGGCGTTGGTCGTGTGTTTTCAGCTCCATGGATAACGGATGTCTTGTTTCGGCTGTTTTTCGTGCTCAATCATTTCGAGCGCCGCGGCACAGGGAAGTTTCGGCTATCCGGCCCGTTTGCGGTGGAGGCGTTCCCGCCGGTACGATTTCTGTTCCGGCGCCGACCGCCCGGCGACTGAAGGGGTCTTCGACGAAAGCTCGATTTTAGCGTCCAGGGCGCCGCGCCGGCACCCCAACAACCGCGGTTCTCTGGATAGTACCAGCGCCGCGGATCGCGCAACTGCCAGCCAATTCACGGAGCAGCCAAAAAAATGCCGAAAAACGCTTTTTATGCCCAGTCCGGCGGGGTCACGGCGGTCATAAACGCCACCGCGGCCGGGGTCATCCAGACGGCCCGCGCCAGCGGGGACAAGATTGGGACGATTTACGCCGGACGCAATGGCATCATCGGCGCGCTCACCGAGGATCTCATCGATACCAGTCAGGAAAGCGACGAGGACATTGCGGCGCTTCGCCACACGCCCTCCGGCGCCTTTGGTTCCTGCAGGTACAAGCTCAAGGGACTGGAAGAAAGCAAGGCTCAGTACGACCGCCTGATCGAGGTATTCAGAGCTCACGACATCGGTTACTTCTTCTATAACGGCGGCGGCGATTCCGCGGACACGGCCCACAAGGTATCCCAGCTCGGCGACAGGCTGGGTTATCCCATCATCTGTGTCGGCATTCCCAAGACCGTCGATAACGATTTACCGATTACCGATAACTGTCCCGGTTTCGGCTCGGTGGCCAAGTACGTGGCCGTGTCTATCCGCGAGGCGGCCTTCGACGTGGCCTCCATGGCCCTGACCTCGACCAAGGTGTTCATCATGGAGGTGATGGGGCGGCACGCGGGCTGGATCGCCGCCGCCGGGGGACTTGCCGCGGAGAAGAAGGGCGACCCGCCGCAGGTGATCCTGTTTCCCGAAGTGCCGTTCGACGAACCCGCGTTTCTGAAACGCGTTCAAGAGTCGGTGGACGAGCAGGGTTACTGTGCCGTCGTGGTCTCGGAGGGGGTACGAAACGCCGAAGGTAAGTTTCTCTCCGAGGCAGGCACCAAGGACGCATTCGGCCACGTGCAGCTTGGGGGCGTGGCGCCGATGATCGCCAACCTGGTCAAAGACAAGCTCGGATACAAGTACCACTGGGCGGTGGCCGATTATCTTCAGCGCGCCGCGCGCCACATTGCCTCCAAAACCGACGTCGAGCAGGCCTACGCGCTGGGCAAAGCCGCGGTGGAGCTTGCCATCGAGGGCCGCAACGCGGTGATGCCGGTGATCGTTCGTAAGTCCGATTCCCCATACACGTGGGAGATCGGCAGCGCCGATTTGGCCGACGTCGCCAACGTGGAAAAGAAGATGCCGCGGGAGTACATCTCCGAGGACGGATTCACCATCACCGACGCCTGCCGGCGCTATCTCTCGCCGCTCATTCAGGGAGAGGATTATCCCCCCTACAAGAACGGCCTGCCGGATTACGTGATCTTGAAGAACGTCGCGGTGCCGAAGAAGCTGAATACGACGTTCAAAGTGTAATTCGGGTGACGGGTAATGCGTGACGCGTGACGCGAAGGGAAACGAAGCCCGCTGTGGGAGCAAGCGCCAGCTCGCGATTCCTTAGATCAGTGGATCGGCCGAGCAACGAGTCGTCAAACGCTCTGGAAAGTTCGCGGCCAAGCTTGCCCCATGCTCCGACAGGGGTGCCGCGCCTACATGGTTTCTTGGCGGGCAATGCTTAACACTGAATCCCGACATTCGGCATGCGTCGGCGCAATACGCTTCGCTATTGCGCCCTTCGAGTTCTGTTCAGCGTCTACCCATTAAAAAAGCCGGGGCGGTTCGACCACCCCGGCTTTTTTTATTGGCGACAGCGTAAACCGCTCAACCCAGGAGCGGCGCAATCACCAGGCTGACGATGGCCATCACGTTGATGAGAATGTTCATCGAAGGGCCCGAGGTGTCCTTGAAGGGATCGCCGACGGTATCGCCCACCACCGCGGCCTTGTGAGCTTCGGAGCCTTTGCCGCCCAGGTTTCCTTTTTCGAGGTATTTCTTCGCGTTGTCCCAGGCGCCGCCGGCG
>JBFIYQ010000032.1:0-12928 GCA_041605275.1 Gammaproteobacteria bacterium | reverse complement strand
CGGAGGTGGACTACGTGATGGCAGGAATCGTCGGCGCTGCCGGTCTGCTGCCGACCCTGGCGGCGGCCCGGGCCGGCAAGCGGGTGCTTTTGGCCAACAAGGAGGCCCTGGTGATGTCCGGGGATCTGTTCATGGGCGCGGTGCGCGAAAACGGCGCCGAGCTTCTGCCCATCGACAGCGAGCACAACGCCGTTTTTCAGTGCATGCCGGGCGGTTTTGACCGCGGCCTCGACGGCGCCGGCGTGTCGCGGATTCTGTTGACCGGTTCCGGCGGCCCCTTCCGCACCACCCCTGTGTCGGAGCTGGATAAGGTCACCCCGGATCAGGCCTGCGCCCATCCCAACTGGGTTATGGGCCGCAAGATTTCGGTGGACTCCGCCACCATGATGAACAAGGGTCTGGAGGTGATCGAAGCCTGCTGGCTTTTCTCCACGGAGGTGGCGCGGGTGGAGGTAGTGGTCCATCCGCAGAGCATCGTCCACTCCATGGTGGAGTACAGCGACGGCTCGGTGCTGGCGCAGCTGGGGAACCCGGACATGCGTACCCCCATCGCTCACGCGCTATCCTGGCCGGAGCGCATGGGATCCGGTGTCGAGCGGCTGGATCTCACCGCCGTCGAGCGGCTGGATTTCGAGCCCGCCGATTTCCACCGCTTCCCCTGCCTCAGGCTCGGATACCAGGCGGCCGAGGCGGGGGGCGGCGCCAGCACCGTGCTCAACGCGGCCAACGAGGTGGCGGTGGACGCCTTCTTAAAAGAACGGATCGGCTTTACCGATATTCCAAGCATCATCGAACGCGCCCTGGAACGCTTGAGCTTTGAGGCCCCGTCGAGTTTAGAATCGGTGCTGGCTCTGGACGCGGACGCGCGCGCCGCCGCCGCGGACTGGATAAAAGTCTGAAATTCAGAGAGTTTTTCCAGGCTTACCAAATCCGCGTGGGTTCCCGTCGGGTCTGCCTCCAGGTCGAGGGGGCAAGAGCAGAGCGGAGATCGGCGGGAAAAACGGCGGAAGTCGGAACCTCCATCTGCCAATGTTTACTTAGTACTCAGGAAACAGCGACCTAAAAATGTCCGTTTTGTCCTCTATAGTCTGGTTCGTAATCGCCATCGGTGTGCTGGTGACGGTGCATGAGTTCGGCCACTTCTGGGTGGCGCGGCGGCTGGGGGTGAAGGTGCTGCGCTTCTCCGTCGGGTTCGGCCGGCCCCTGTGGCGCACCCGCGGCGGCAAGGACGACGTCGAGTACGTCATCGGCGCCATCCCGCTGGGCGGCTACGTCAAGATGCTGGACGAAGCCGAAGGGGAAGTGCCGGAGTCCGAGGTGCACCGGGCGTTCAACCGCCAGTCTTTACCGGTGCGTTTTGCCGTGGTCTCGGCCGGACCGATTTTTAACTTTCTTTTTGCCGTGGTGGCCTACTGGGCCATGTTCATGGTCGGCGTCAGCGGGATCAAACCGCTGGTGGGCGAGGTGGCGCCGGGCTCTTTGGCCGCGTCGGCGGGGTTCAAATCGGGACAGCAGATCGTGAGCGTTGCGGATCGGGAAACCCGCTCCTGGGAGTCGGTGATCCAGGGCGTCATCGGCGGGTCGTTGAGCGGAGCACCGCTGCCGGTGACCGTGGATGATCCCTCCCGCGGCGTTCGCGAACTCAGCCTCGATTTGTCCGGGGTGTCGTTGGACGACCTTACCCGGGGGCAGTTCTTCGAGCGCTTGGGATTCAGTCCCCTGCGGCCGACGATTCCGCCGCGCATGGGCAGAGTTTTCGACGGTCAGCCCGCGGACAGGGCCGGGCTGCGTCCCGGCGATCTGATCCTGAGCGTCGACGACACGCCCGTCGAAACCTGGCACCAGCTGGTGGAATACCTGCGCGCGCGTCCTGAGCAGTCCATCCAGGTGGTGGTGGATCGATCCGGCCAGCAGCACCGGCTCACCCTGGTGCCAAGAGCGGTAGAGGAGAACGGCAAAAGCGTCGGCAAAATCGACGCTGCCCTGGACGAAAGCGTGCGCGATCAGTACTACGCCATCGAGCGTTACTCGCTGTTCGAGGGCTTCAGCCGCGCCCTGGACAAGACCGCCCAGGTCACCGTGCTCACCCTGAAGATGCTTTGGAAAATGGTGACCCTCGAAGTTTCGGTGGAAAACTTGAGCGGCCCCATCAGCATTGCGCAGTACGCCGGCGTTTCAGCCCAGGTTGGGATTGCGCGCTTCATGGAGTTTCTCGGCATCGTCAGCATCAGTCTGGGGATTATCAATCTGCTTCCTATTCCTCTACTGGATGGCGGACATTTAATGTATTACCTTATCGAGCTTGTTCAGGGCAGACCGGTCTCGGAGCAGGCGCAGTTCGTCGCCCAGCGTCTCGGGAGTGCAATGCTTGTCTGCCTCATGGGGCTTGCCTTTTATAACGACCTGGCGCGCATATTCGGCTGATCGAACTTCCGGATATCTGCAGCGTTCGCGCCTTGCAAAGGTCGGGATGACCTTGACCGAGGTTCCGCGAAGGAACGCTCCAGGGAACGGGAAGATCGACAACAAACAGCATAAGTCGCGTGCGGGCCTTTTTTTTTCTTGCATTGATATCCCTCCTTTCCGCGCCCGCGAAGGCGGCGGCGCAGGAGCCCTTTGTGGTCGAAGATATTCGTCTAGAGGGTCTGCAGCGAATCTCCGCCGGAACCGTTTTCAACTATTTACCCATCAGCGTCGGCGACCGCATTGACAGCGGCCGCACCGCCGAGGCCATCCGGGCGCTGTTCAAAACCGGTTTTTTCAGAGACGTCACCATCGAGCGTGAAGGCAACACGCTGATCATTTTTTTACGCGAGCGTCCCTCAATCGCCAGCATCGAGTTTTCCGGAAACAAGACCATTGAAACCGAAGATTTGGAGAAATCGCTCAAGGATGTCGGCTTCACCACCGGACGCGTTTTCGATCGGTCCATCTTCGACTCAGTGGAGCAGGAGCTCCGCCGCGCCTACTTCGATCAGGGCAGATACGGGGTAAGTATCACAAGCACCGTAACCCCGCTGGAGCGCAACCGCGTCGCCATCAATTTCGACGTCAAAGAAGGCAAAGTCGCCAAGATCAAACAGATCAACATCGTCGGCAATGAAGTATTCGATGACGACGACCTGCTGGATCTGTTCAAGTCCACCACGCCGAAGTTTTGGTCCTTTCTGACCAAGAGCGACCAGTACTCGAAGCAAAAGCTGGCCGCCGATCTCGAAACGCTACGCAGCTACTATCTGGATCGCGGATACATCGGCTTCAACGTGGATTCGACCCAAGTCTCGCTGACGCCCGACAAGCAGAGCGTTTACATCACCGTCAACATCACCGAGGGAGGATTGTTCACCGTCAGCGAGGTCAAGCTCGCCGGCGATCTGATCGTCGATCCTGAAGAGCTATTCGACCTGGTAAAGATTCGCCAGGGCGACGTGTTTTCGCGCAAGCTGGTTACTGAAACGAGCAAGGAGCTGACCGATCGGCTTGGCGCCGAAGGTTATGCCTTTGCCAACATCAACGCGGTGCCAGAGATCAACGAAGACAAGAGAGAGGTTACCCTCACTTTTTTCGTCGACCCCGGGAAACGGGTTTACGTGCGCCGGATCAACTTCAAGGGCAATATCAAGAGCCAGGACGAAGTGCTTCGAAGAGAAATGCGTCAGGCTGAGGGCGCCTGGATTTCTACCACCGCCATCGAGCGCTCCAAAACGCGGCTCGAGCGACTCGCCTTTTTCGAGCAGGTCAACGTGGAAACGCCGGCAGTGCCGGGAACTAACGACCAGGTGGACGTGAACTTCACGGTGAAGGAAAAGCCGGCGGGCAACCTGCTGCTGGGCGCTGGCTTTTCCCAGGCCCAGGGCGTGGTCATCCAGACCAGCATCACCCAGGAAAACTTTGCCGGCAGCGGAAACCGGGCGAGCTTCACCTTCAACAACAGCAGGGTCAATCGTAACTTCAGCTTTTCCTGGTTCAACCCCTACTGGACCGACGACGGCATTAGCCGCGGCTTCGAGGCGTTCTACAGAAAAACCGACGCCTTCGAGGCCAACCTGGCCGACTACAATCTGGACGAGCTCGGCAGTAGTATCAGCTTTGGCGTGCCCATCTCTGAGTTCAATACGGTGAACTTCGGCGCGACCATAGAAAATACCAAGTTCAAACCCGGCGACACGGCGTCGAACGAAGTCGTGGCATTCGAAAACGAGGTCGGAGGCGAGTACAACACCCTGACCTTGAGCGTGAGCCACACCAACGACACCCGCGACAACAGGCTGCTCCCCAATCGGGGCCAGGTGACCCGGGTGTCGGCGGACGTGACCACGCCCGGCCTAGATCTCACCTACTACAAGCTGCGCCTGCTTCATCAGCGCGTATTTCCGCTGTTCAAGGACTTTGCCCTGGCGCTGGAGGGCGAGGTGGGCTACGGCGACGGATACGGCGATACTGAGGATCTTCCGCTTACAAAGAACTACTTTGCCGGCGGGCTGCGCTCGGTGCGGGGGTTCGAGGCCAATACCCTGGGACCCCGTGACTCCAACGGCGAGCCGCTGGGCGGCAACGTGAAGCTGGTGGGCAACGCCGAGCTGATCATCCCGCTGCCGTTTATCACTAACACCCGGAGCTTCCGCCTGACGGCATTCCTCGACGCCGGCAACGTCTACGGACCGGGGGAAGACGTGGACCTTGAAAAATTGCGCTACTCCACCGGGATCACCGCGGTGTGGCTATCGCCCTTGGGGCCGATGACTGTTAGCATTGCAGCTCCATTAAAGAAGGAGCCCGGGGACGAAACCCAGCCCTTCCAGTTCACCTTCGGAACTACGTTTTAGACGGTGGTATATCGAGTGATAAGGCACTCATGGAAAGCCGTGATCGTGGCCGCGGTGCTCGGTCTGGCGCTGCAGCTCACGCCCACGCTTGCGATTGCCCAGGTCAAGGTGGGGTTCGTCAATATTTCCAAGGTTCTGGACAAAGCGCCGCAGGCGGAATCAGCGCGGGAGCGAATCGAAAAGGAATTTGCGCCGAGAGACCGGGAGCTGCTTGAGCAGCAGAAAGAAATTCGCGCGCTGGAGGACAAGCTGGTCAAGAACGGCGCCGTCATGTCGGCCGCCGAGCGGCAGCGACAGGAATCGGAGATTCGATCATTGAAACGGGAAATCCGCAGACTCCAGGACGAGTTTCGCGAAGATCTAAATCTCCGCCGCAGCCAGGAGCTCAGCAAGCTCCAGCGAAAAGTGACCGAGGTCATTCAAGAGCTTGCCAAAGCTGAAAGCTATGACCTGGTGGTCACCGACGGCGTCATCTATGCCGGTGAACGCGTCGATATCACCGACAGGGTTATCGGACAGCTGACGACAGAATTTAAGAAATCCAACTGAGCAGCCGTTGCGACCAACGCTTTCTAGTTCAAAACTTGCACCCAGGCGAAAACAGGTAGAGGAGCCCGTTGGCCTATACACTGGGCGAACTTTCTGAACGACTCGGTGTGACGCTGCACGGGGACGCGGGCTGTCGCATCGAGCGGGTCGCCACCCTGCAAAACGCCAAACCCGGTTGCTTAAGCTTCCTCTCAAACCGCCGCTATCAGGCCTTCCTCGGTGCGACACGCGCCTCGGCGGTGATCCTCGACAATGAGTTCCTGCCGCAGTGCAAAGTGAATGCGCTGGTCAGCGCCAACCCTTATCTGAGCTACGCCAAGGCCGCCGCCTTGCTGAACCCGGAGCGTGAAGTCGAGGGCGGCGTTCACCCTTCCGCCTCGGTGGCCGAAGATGCCAGGGTGCATCCGGACGCCCGCATCGGCCCCCAGTGCAGCATCGCCAGCGGTGCCGTGATTGGCGCCCGGGCCTACGTCGGGCCCGGCTGCGTGATCGAGGAAAACGCGACTCTTGGTGAGGACGCGCGGCTGGTTGCCAGCGTCACCCTCTGCAGGGGTGTGCGGGTGGGCAAGCGCGCGCTTCTGCATCCAGGTGTGGTCATTGGCGCCGACGGGTTCGGAATCGCAAACGACGAGGGCGTTTGGGTGAAAGTTCCCCAGGTCGGCAGCGTGGTTATCGGGGACGACGTGGAGATCGGCGCCAACACCACCATCGATCGCGGCGCTCTCGAAGACACGGTAATCGAAGAAGGCGTCAAGCTAGACAACCTGATCCAGGTGGGGCACAACGTTCGCATCGGCGCGCATACAGCGGTGGCGGCGTGCGTCGCCATCGGCGGCAGTGCGCGCATCGGTAAACGCTGTGCCATCGGCGGAGCGTCTTCCATTGCCGGGCACCTGGAGATCGCCGACGACGTTCACCTAACCGCCACTTCTGCGGTTCCGAATTCCATTAAGGAGGCGGGGGTTTATTCTTCGGGAATACCCATCGTTCAGGAGAACAAGGCGTGGCGAAAGAACATGGCCCGTATTCGCCACCTCGACGATATGGCGCGGCGTCTCAAGGCGGTAGAGAAGCGACTCAAGGAATTGGACGATGACTGAATCAACACCCAAGATCGCGGGCGGCAGATCGAGCGAATCACCCGTTGACGGAAGCGAAGTGGAAATGAATATCAACGACGTGCTCAAGTACCTGCCGCATCGCTACCCCATGTTGCTCATCGATCGGGTCATCAGCTGCGAGCCGGGAAAGTCGCTCACGGCGATCAAGAACGTCACCTACAACGAGAATTTCTTCCAGGGTCACTTTCCCAACCGTCCGGTGATGCCGGCGGTGCTGATCCTCGAGGCCATGGCTCAGGCGACCGGGATCTTTGCCCTCAAGTCCCTCGGCACTTTGCCCAACGAACGCTCCATCTATTACTTCGTCGGCGTGGACAAGGCCCGTTTCCGCCGTCCGATAGAGCCCGGCGACCAGATGAAAATCGAGGTGCGTCTGGTGCGCACCGCCCGCGGCGTGTGGAAGGTGGAGTCGGATGCCAGCGTCGACGGTGAAGTCGCCGCCAGCGCCGAGCTGATGGGAGCGCTGAGGGAAATCGACACTTGATCCACCCGAGCGCGGAGATCGACCCGGACGCGCGCCTCGCGGAAGGCGTTTCCGTCGGGCCCTGGTCCGTCATCGGTCCCGGGGTAGAGATCGGTCAGGAAACCTGGATCGGTCCGCACGTGGTTATCCGCGGCCCGACGCGGATCGGAAAGAAAAACCGCATCTACCAGTTCAACTCCATCGGAGATGTGCCCCAGGACAAGAAGTTTTCCGGAGAAAGCTCGCGTCTGGAGGTTGGCGATGGAAACGTGATCCGGGAGTTTTGCACTCTCAACCGCGGCACTGAGGGCGGCGGCGGGGTGACCCATATCGGAAACGACAACTGGATCATGGCGTACGTGCATGTTGCGCACGACTGCCAGATTGGAAACGCCACCACCATGGCCAACGGAACCACGCTGGCTGGTCACGTCACCGTGGGCAACTTTGCGACCTTCGGCGCGTTTACCATCGTCCACCAGTTCTGCGCTGTCGGCGCCTACAGCTTCTCCGCCATGGGCACGGTGGTGCTCAAAGATGTGCCGCCCTTCGTCACCGTTTCCGGCAACTCCGCAAAGCCGCACGGGCTCAATTCCGAGGGTCTCAAACGCCGTGGCTTCGACAGCGACGCCCTGCGCGCGTTGAGGCGCGCTTATAAGGTCATCTACAAGCAGGGGTTTACGGTGGATCAGGCGCTTGCGGCGCTGGAAGAGCCGGCGCAGCAGCATCCGGAAGTCGCGGCGCTGCGCGATTTTGTCGCCGAGTCTACGAGAGGGGTCGTACGCTAAGGGATGCGTCGCCCTTCAGGCGACGCCGCACGGATTTTCGCAGCGCGGTTGCGCTGTAGGAAAACAGCTCGGAGCCCATTTTCTCGTCGGGGCTGAGGCATTCGACACGGGGGAAGCCTTGCGCGTCGTCATTACCGCCGGAGAAACCTCGGGGGACCAGATCGGCGCGGGCCTGATTCGCGCGCTGAAGGCGCGCCGTCCCGACGCCATCTTCGAAGGAATTGCCGGCCCGGAAATGCAGGCCGCCGGCTGCAAAAGCCTGTACCCCATGGAGCGGCTGTCGGTGATAGGGCTGTTCGAGGCTTTCGGCCGCTTCGCCGAGGTGATTCCGATGCGCCGGCGACTGGCGAAGCAGCTGATCGAAAACGCCCCGGACGTGATGGTGGGCGTGGATGCGCCGGACTTCAATCTGACGCTAGAGCTGATGCTGAAAAGATCGGGCGTGCCCACGGTGCACTACGTCAGCCCGTCGGTGTGGGCCTGGCGTCGCTACCGGTTGAAAAAGATCGCCCACGCCGTGGACCGCATGCTGGTGCTGTTTCCCTTCGAGCGCGAGTTTTACCGTCAGCATGAAATCCCGGTGAGCTTCGTCGGTCATCCCATGGCCGACGAGATTCCGCTGCAAACTGACCGGCTCGCGGCGCGGCGGAGGCTGAACCTGTCCGAGGACGGCGAGCTGGTGGCGCTGCTTCCCGGCAGCCGGGTGAGCGAGGTGCGCTTTCTTGCCGAACCGATGGCGCAAACCGCCAGCTGGCTCAGCCGTCGCCGGAAAGGACTGCGTTTTGTTGCGCCGCTGGTGGACGCCGCCACGGGCTCGCTGTTTCGGTCGGCGGTGGAGCGCTACGCTGCTGACCTTCCCGTTCAGCTGATCGACGGGCGGGCGCGGGACGCCATGGCGGCGGCGGACGCGGTGCTGGCGGCCTCGGGGACGGCGACGCTGGAGGCCTTATTGTTAAAACGCCCCATGGTCATTACCTATAAAACCCTGCCGCTGACCTGGTTCATTGGTAGGCGCATGCTGCACGTGGAGCACGTGGGGCTGCCCAATCTGCTGGCGGGCGAAGCGCTGGTGCCGGAGCTGCTCCAGAGCGAGGCAGTGCCTGAACGCTTAGGCCCGGCGCTGCTGGAGTTTCTCGAGTCCCGCCGGCGGGTCGAGGCGCTCGAGCGGCGGTTCGCCCAGATCCACGCAAGCCTCAAGAACGACGCCAGTGCCCGGGCCGCCGACGCGGTGCTGGAAGTGGCCGCGGCCAGGGCCAGATGAGGGGCACGAACGTGCTGGTGGCGGGGGTGGACGAGGCCGGGCGCGGGCCGCTGGCGGGGCCGGTGGTAGCCGCCGCCGTGATTTTTCGGGACGGCGTAGTGATTGAGGGAGTCCGGGATTCGAAGCAGCTCTCGGCGGCGCGACGCGAGACCTTGGCGGCGCTGATTCGCGAGCGCGCCGCGGCCTTCGCCCTGGGCACGGCCGAGGTGGCCGAGATCGACGCCCTGAATATTCTCAGGGCGAGTCTTTTGGCCATGTCCCGGGCGGTGACGGCGCTCCAGATCGCCCCCCAGCGGGTGCTGGTGGACGGTAACCACCTGCCCGAGCTGAGCTGCGAGGCCCGCGCCGTCGTCGGAGGAGATCGTCGGATCGCGGTGGTGAGCGCGGCGTCCATCCTCGCCAAGGTGGCGCGGGACGCGATCATGGCGGAGCTGGACCGGCTCTACCCGCAGTACGGATTTGCCCGCCACAAGGGTTATCCCACCCAGGCCCACCGGGAGGCGCTCAAACAACACGGTCCGTGTCCAGTGCACCGTCGGAGCTTCGCCCCGGTGCGCGACGCGCTCAGAACCCGCGCCGGACGGGCGTTTCCGGTACGCGTCCTCTAAGTCCGCCGCTTTCGTTAACATAGGCGAATTGCCATGGCGAACGGATTCGTACATCTCCATCTGCACACCGAGTATTCCCTCGTAGACGGTATTGTGCGCATCAAGCCGCTGGTGGAGGCGGTGGCCGCCGCCGGTATGCCGGCGGTGGCGGTGACCGAGCAGGGAAACCTGTTTTCCGCCATCAAGTTCTACCGCGCCGCGGTCGCTGCCGGCGTTAAACCTATCATCGGCGCCGATGTCACGCTGTATAACGCCGTCGATCCCAATCAGCCGTCAGGTATGGTGCTGCTGTGCCAGAACTTCGACGGTTACCGTAACCTGTCGCGGCTGGTCACGCGCTCTTATCTCGAGGGCCGCGTGGGCGGCGTGCCGATGCTGAAGCCCGAGTGGCTGGACGCCAACAATGTCGGCCTGATCGCCCTCTCCGGCGGGTGTGTCGGCGACGTCGGCCAGGCGCTGCTTTCGGCCCGCCTCGACGAGGCGGACCGGCGGCTCGAGGCGTGGTTGGAGCGCTTCGGCGATCGCTTTTACCTGGAGCTCACCCGGTGTGGCCGCGAGAACGAGGAGGCCTATGTGGCTGCGGCTTTGGAGCTGGCCGAGGACGCCGGGGCGCCGGTGGTGGCCAGCAACGACGTGCGCTTTTTGATCGAGGGGGATTTCGAGGCCCACGAGGCCCGGGTCTGTATCCACCAGGGGCGCACCCTGGCCGATCCGCGCCGCCCGCGGCTCTATTCCAATCAGCAATATCTGCGCGGCCCCGCGGAGATGACGGCCCTGTTCGCCGACGTCCCCGAGGCGCTGGAAAACAGCGTCGAAATCGCCCGACGCTGCAGCCTGGAGCTAAAGTTCGACCAAAGCTATCTTCCCGATTTTCCGCTGCCACGGGGCAACTCGCTCGAGGGTTTCCTGGAAGCGGAATCCATGCGCGGCTTAAAGCTTCGGCTGGAGCGGTACCCGTCGGAGCAGCGCAGCGAGGGCGACGAGGTTTACGCCCGCCGCCTCGAATCCGAGCTGAAAGTGATCAACGGCATGGGTTTCGCCGGGTACTTCTTGATTGTCGCGGACTTCATCCAGTGGGCACGACAAAACGGCGTTCCCGTCGGTCCCGGTCGCGGCTCAGGGGCCGGATCCCTGGTGGCCTACGCGCTCGGGATCACCGATCTGGACCCAATAGAGCACGATCTGCTGTTCGAGCGTTTCTTGAATCCCGAGCGCGTCTCCATGCCGGACTTCGACATCGATTTCTGTATGGAGGGGCGCGACCGGGTCATCGACTACGTGGCGCACAAGTACGGTGCCGACGATGAGGACGGGGCGCGGGTGGCGCAAATTATCACCTTCGGCACCATGGCGGCGAAGGCGGTGGTGCGCGACGTGGGCCGAGTGCTGGGACACCCTTACGGTTTCGTTGATCAGCTGGCCAAGCTGATCCCTTTCGAGCTTGGCATGACCCTAGAAAAGGCCCTGGAGGGCGAGGAGCGGTTGCGCCAGCTTTATCAAGACGAGGAAGAGGTGCGCGCGCTCATCGACTTAGCCCGCAAGCTCGAAGGTCTGGCCCGAAACGCGGGCAAGCACGCCGGGGGCGTGGTCATCGCGCCCACCTCGCTGACCGATTTCACCCCGCTATACCGGGAACAAGGGGCCAGCGGACTGGTGACCCAATTCGATAAGGACGACGTCGAGGCCGTGGGCCTGGTGAAGTTCGATTTCTTAGGCCTTAGAACCTTAACCATCATCGACCGGGCCGTTCGAAGTATCAACGCCGCGCGCGGGCAGAAGAACCAAGACCTTCTCGACATCATCGCCATTCCCATTGACGACGCCGCCACCTACGAGCTCATCCGAAGCGCCCGGACTACCGCGGTATTCCAGCTCGAGTCCCACGCGATGAAAGATTTGATCCGGCGACTGCAGCCGGAGAATTTCGAAGACCTGACGGCGCTCAACGCGCTGATTCGCCCGGGGCCCTCGGAACTCGCCGACGACTTCATCGCCAGAAAGCACGGCCGGCAGGTGGTGGAGTATCTGCATCCTGAGCTCAAAAGCGTGCTGGAAACCACCTACGGAGTGATTCTCTACCAGGAGCAGGTGATGCAGATCGCCCAGGTGCTTGCGGGCTACTCGCTGGGCTACGCGGATCTGCTTCGCCGCGCCATGGGAAAGAAAAAGCCCCAGGAGATGGCCAAGCAGCGCAAGTTTTTTCTCAAGGGCGCGAAAAAACGCGGCGTCGACGAGCGAAGGGCGAGCGAGATTTTCGATCTGATGGAGAAGTTCGCCGGCTACGGGTTCAATAAATCCCACTCCGCCGCCTACGCCCTGATCGCTTACCAGACGGCCTGGCTGAAAACCCACTATCCCGCCGACTTCATGGCGGCGGTGCTGTCTTCGGACATGGACAACACCGATAAGGTGGTGGTTTTCATGGACGACTGCGGGGACATGGGGCTGACCATCAAGTCCCCGGACGTCAACGTTTGCGAGCACGCATTCACCGTCGCCGACGAGCGCACCATTCGCTACGGGCTCGGTGCAGTCAAAGGCGTGGGCGCATCCGCAATCGCGGCCATCGTTGCCGAGCGCGAGCAAAACGGCCGCTTCGACGATCTATTCGACTTCTGTCGCCGGGTGGACGGAAAAAAGGTCAATCGCCGCGTCGTCGAGGCCCTGATTCGATGCGGCGCCCTGGACGATCTCGGGCCCTCCCGCGCGTCGCTGATGGCGACGCTCACCCGCGCGCTGAAGCTCGCTGAGCAGCACGCCCGCGACACCTCGGCGGGACAAAACGACATGTTCGGCGGCGCCGTCGTCGCCGGCAACGGCGAGCGCAGCTTCGCCGAAGTGCCCGAGTGGCCGGAGGAAGAGCGCCTCGCGGGAGAAAAGGAAACCCTCGGCCTTTACCTGAGCGGTCACCCGGTGCGCCGCTTCGAAGCGGAGCTCACCCGGCTCACCGGCCGTCGTCTCGCCGAGCTCAAGAGCGACAACGCGGAAAGCTGCCTGGTGGCCGGACTGCTGGTGCGTATGCGCACCATCAATACGCGCAACGGCCGCATGGCGGTGCTTACCCTGGACGATAACACCGCACGCATCGAGGCGGTGGTATACGCGGATCTTTATCAGAAACACCGCGATGTTTTAGTCAGCGACAAGGTGCTGGTGCTGGAAGGCACACTCAACCGAGACGATTACACTGGCGAGCCGTCGCTCAAAGTGACCGACATCCACGACTTAGACGGCGCCCGCGAGTCGCGCGCCAGGCATCTTCTGGTGCATCTGGATCCGGACCACTCGCAAAACGGAACGGCGCAGGCGCTG
>JBFIYQ010000031.1:0-12988 GCA_041605275.1 Gammaproteobacteria bacterium | reverse complement strand
CCGGACGCGCCGGACCCGAATGCGCCGAAAATGACCTGGGTGCACTGGGTGCTGTTCAATATCCCGCCAGACGCGGAGGGATTGCCTGAGGGCGTGAAGGCAGAAGATCTGCCTGAAGACGCGGAAGAAGGCTTGAACGACTGGAAGCAACCCGGCTACCGCGGCCCGTGTCCCCCCATCGGCAGGCACCGGTACTTCCACAAGCTCTATGCGCTGGACAGGAAGCTCATTGGGCTCCAGCGCCCGACCAAGGCACAGGTCGAAGCCGCCATGGCTGGCCACCTGCTGGCGCAGGCTGAGCTCGTAGGCACCTATCAGAAACGTTAAGGTGGTGTGCTCGACGGGGAAATGGATTTAGTCTCGCGTATAACCGAATAGGGAAAGCCCCTCTTCGAGATAATCGGCGACCAGCGGTGTGGAGATGAGATAGTCCGCGGTGTGCGGAGTCCATTGCTCATTCGCCTGAGCGAGCGTCTCTGCCCAGTCGCCGGGGTGAAAGTCTCCGCGCCCCATCCACATCAGCGCGACGATATAGGCCTGCTGTCTAATTTCCAGCGATTCGATGGTGCCCTTGAGTTCATCGTAGGTTGCGTCGTCCGCGTGATCGGCGAGCACCTGCATCGCCCAATCATCAGACTCGGCCTCAACTTCGTGAGGGAAGACCACGGCCTCCTTGGCGTGGAATTCCCGCGCCAGTTCCGCAATGCGATAGACGATATCGGGGTTGACCTCCATCATGGCTCCGCTCCCGAAGCAAGACCTTTCTCAACACTTTCCGTACCGGAAACTCCAACCGATCTGAGGCAGGGAGGGGCTGATCGCGATCAAGGATGGAGCCCTGGATCGGAAAAAATCAGTGCCTGGCGCTGAAATTTGATTCTCAGTCTCTGCTTCCCCGAATGAGGCGGACGTGGCTTGACTTTCCGGGAATGAAGGTGCTGTTGACCACGGCGATGGCGCCGGCATCGTTGACCGCGAGCTTTCTCATTAGTAATCCCTGCAGGCTGCCGTTGACGCCGTCTTTCATGTCTGCGCTGCCCGGGACCATCACCGGAGACGAGAACGTTCGCCCGCCGTTATTGGAATAGGTCAGACCCAGCCCGCGAGAGCGCTGTCCGCGTTCGGGGAAAAGCTCGAACAGGACGTAAACGTGGTCGTCCCGGCTCACGCTGAGGGAGGGAAAGTTGACGCTGTAAAAAACCTCCGACTCCGGATCGGAAATGTCCCTCGCGCTCTCGAAGCTTTTCCCGCCGTCGTTCGAGCGCGAATAACGGATGTGATAGCGCTTGAATTGTCCCTCGGGACTCTCGGCGTAAGTCAGGTGAACGGTGCCCTCGCTGTCCACCGCCAGCTTCGGCGCGTCTGAATGTCCCACGCTGTCGTGCACAACCCTGGGTGGACTGAAGGAGCGCCCGCCATCGTCGGACTTTGCCAGATGAATGTCAGCTTTCTCGTCTTCTCCCACGGCCCACGCCACGTAGACGATGTCACCGGGGGCCGCGGCGAGAGCAGGGCCGCGGGCGGGACTCGAGCTGCCGCCGTCGTCAACGCGCAAAGATTTGGAGAAGCTTTTGCCGCCATCGGTAGAGCGTTGAAACCACAGGGTGCCCTCATATTCGGTCCAGGCGATATAAAGCGTTCCGTTGGCGCCGAGCGCAAGGTCAAGGCTGCCGTTGTCCCAGTAGCGCTGAGTCAGGCGACCTTTGCCGTCGCCGGGCAGTGAAGTGGAGAGATTGACTGGATCGCTGAACGTTTCTCCGCCGTCGCCGGAGCGGGCAAAGAAGATCTCACCGCCGTGGGAACCTCCGGAGAAAACGATCTCCTGCCAGAGAACATAAACCTGCATGGCATCGCCGTCGGCGATCGCAATGCGCGGCAGCCACGAGAAGATTTTCGGGCTTTTGGATACGTTCACCGGCCGCGCCAAAAGCTGGCTGCCGTCGGGGCTGTATGCCTGAAAGTAAATATCGTGACGACGAAGATCGGCGAAGGCGACTCCAATGACACCTTCGCGGTTGATTGCGACCGTGGGGTCATCGACGTAGTGGTACTCGGACGCGTTCATCCGCCACGGACCTTTGTGCCCGCCGCCCGCGGCCACCTCGATCGGCTCGGCCCAGGTCACTTCGGCGAGCGCCACCGGAGGAATCGCCAGCGCCGCCGCGAGCACCACCCCGGCAAGCGCACGAGCTGGGTCAATGGTCTTCATATCATGCCCCGTTGGTGAACATTGTAAACCCTGTCGACGAAACATTCCGGCTGAGGCCAAGTGGTGCCGGGCCGGCGACTTCGGCTTCATGGCACCAGAACGCGGTTGGCAGGGGTCCAAGCCGGCGCTACCATGCGGGCGCGCCGTCTCCTCGCGGCGCGGTGTTCTCATAACGAAAGCCGTATCTCAAGGAAGCCCCGATGGCCGACAAAGACGAACTCCACGCGCTCTTTCCCGTGGTCATCCAGGTGAGCCAGGTCGAGGGCGCCGATGAGCTGAACAAGGGGCTTCTGAAAGCCATATACGAGATCAAGGAGACCGTGCCCAACTCGAAGCCCCCGGGATGGTGCTGCGAGGTCTATACAACGATCCGCACGCCCTACGGGCTGCTGGAGCGCGATGAGTTCAAAGGTTTCCTCGCCATCGCCCGGGACAAAATCATCAAATACGCTCAGGGCCTGCGCTACGACGTGGAGAAATTTCCGCCGCGGATCAACGAATGCTGGGTCAACGTATACAGCGCCACCAACGCTCAGGAGGTGCACCGTCATCCCAACAGCGTGTTCAGCGGCATTTATTACGTCAAGGCGCCCAAAGGTTGCGCGCCGACCCTGTTCCACTCGGAGGTCTCGGACGTCATGCTGGACCCGCCCATCGTGGAGCGGACCCCGTTGAACACCCAGGTGCAGCACATCGACGCGGTGGAGGGCCGCATGGTCATCTTTCGCAGCTGGCTGCGCCACAGCGTGCTGCCGAGCACCATCGACGAAGACCGGGTGACGATCTCGTTCAACGTGACCATGTGAACGGGTTTCCTGGCGACGGAGTCGCCACTGACGCTTCTTCCCGTCCCGGTGCTAGTATGAGGCGGTCCCGATGGGCGGGAATTCGAAGCGATTTCCCCGCATCGAGCTTTATAAAAATCAATCAGTTATCCCGCGAAGGCTTGTCTTCGCAAGCCAGGCGCGGTTGCAACGGCGGCGCCTGCCGCGGCTGAGGAGGCGACCCGGATCATCTGAGTTCAACCGGCCGCCGGCGGCCTGAAGAGAGATCGCGCTTCTGCGGTCTGGATTCCTGCAGCCACGACCGGCGCTGCCGCCGGCTGAAAACGGCGGATTAATCCACACGCCGTTTGAAAAGGCGCGTTAACCCTTTTGCGGAGATCGAGACCATGGCCAAAAAATCCAAAACCCAAACCCGTCCCGTGACCTCCCGGCGTAAGTTTCTCGGCGCAACCGCTGCGCTGACCGGTGCTGCCGCGCTGGGCTTCCCAGCGCTCAGTCTGCGCGCCGCGCAGAGCCTCAAAGTCGGCACCTACGGCGGCTACTTCAAGGACTCTTTCGACAAGCACATATACCCTGACTTCACCAAGGACAGCGGCATCGCCATCGAATCCATCGCTGAGCCCACTGGCGAGGCCTGGCTGGTGCAGCTGCAGCAGGCGGCCCGCGCCGGAATGGCGCCCGCCGACGTGTCCATGATGGCGCAAACCACGCGGCTCAAGGGTGAGAATACGAAGCTTTGGGCGCCGCTGGAAGAAAAACGGCTGCCGCATTCCAAGAACCTGCTGCCGCACTTCGTGCATCGCTATTCGGACGGTTCGGTCAGCAGCATCGGGGCGGTGTCCTGGTACATCACCCTGGTGACCAATACCAACGTTTACCCGAAGGCGCCGGAATCCTGGAAAGTGCTTTGGGATCCCGCCAACAAGGATCGCTTGGGCCTGCTGGCGCTGGTGAGCAATTCGTTCCTGCTGGAGATCACCGCAAAGACCTGGTTCGGCGGCACCGACGTGCTCAGCACCGAGGAGGGCATCGACAAGGCCTTCAACAAGCTTGCTGAGGTGCGGCCCAACGTCAAGCTTTGGTACCGCGACGAAGGTCAGTTTCAGCAGGCGCTTCAGGCGGGCGAAATTCCCATGGGCCAGTACTACCACGACGTCACCGGGCTCGCCGCCGCCGACGGGCAGCCGGTGCGCTCGACCTTTCCAAAGGAGGGCGGGGTGCTGGACTCGGGATCCTGGTGCGTATCGAAAGCTTCCAAGGCGGTGGACGAGGCGCACGTATTCATCGACTACATGTGCCAGGCGGAGATACAGGCGAAACTTTCTCGCAAGGTGGGCACCGCACCGACTATCCGGCGGGAGCTCATGGACTTGAGCGAAGAGGAGTTCGCCGCAGTTGCCAGCGATATACCACCGATCATTCCGCGTTACGATTTGTACGACAAGCGCAGCGACTGGCTCAACCAGAAGTGGACGGAGATGATTGCCGGTTGAAGGCAGTGATAGGCGTGTGCGGGGCCGCACGTTGTGCGGCTCCGTATACGTAATACCTCGCATCAAGTGATTGGTGATTAGTGATTGGTGATTCGTAGCTTGGAGGCACGATTAATGCGGTGCCTCGATTCCTGGGACGCCCACGGAAATGGAGCGCCGGACTGGCGGGTTAGGGCGGAATACGGAATGACGTACGCATTACTAATCACTAATCCCTAATCACTTTCCGTATGCTGCTCGCAAGCCAAAAACGGTCGGTTCATCATCCAACCAGTCCGGAAGCCACCCCATGTCCGGCCTGAAGCTCCAAGGTGTGGGCAAGCATTTTGGATTCGTCGTCGCGGTTGCCGACGTGGATCTCGAGCTTCCCACGGGCAAGCTGGTCTGCCTGCTGGGTCCCTCCGGCTGCGGCAAGACTACGCTGCTGCGTCTGATCGCGGGTCTGGAGGAACCGACCACGGGGCAGATCACGCTGGACGGCCAGGACCTGACGCCGGTGCCCGCACACAAGCGCGGCTTCGGCATGGTGTTCCAGTCGCTGGCCTTGTTTCCGCATCTCTCCGTGGGCGAAAACGTTGCCTACGCGCTCAAGATACGCGGCGTCGGCAGGAACGAGCGCCGGCGCCGCGCCGAGGAGCTGCTGGACCTGGTGCGCCTTCCCGGCGTCGCCGATCGCCATGTCTCCCAGCTTTCCGGCGGGCAACGCCAGCGGGTCGCCATTGCCCGCGCGCTGGCGCTGGATCCCAAGCTGTTTCTTTTAGACGAGCCGCTTTCTGCGCTAGACGCCAAGCTTCGCGAGGCGATGCAGGTGGAGCTTCGCATGCTGCAGCAGCGTTTAGGTATCACCACCATCGTGGTGACCCACGATCAGCGCGAGGCCATGACCATGGCGGATCTGGTGGTGGTCATGGAGCACGGCTACGCCCGCCAAGTGGGCAGCCCGCTGGAGATCTACCGCAATCCCGCCAGCACTTTCGTCGCCGATTTCATCGGCATCACCAACCTGATTTCGGGAAAAGCCAGCGGCAGTGACGAGGTGACCGTGGCCGATGTGCCCATCCGGGTCAACGCGGGTGGAAAACTGGATCGCGGCGCTGAAGTGACCGTGTCCGTGCGCCCGGAGGAGGTGCACGTGCTGGGCGCGGATCAGCGCGGCGAGAATCGGCTTCCGGGAGAGATCACCTTCATCCGCGACTTAGGCGCCAGCGTCGAGATCTCGCTCAATTGCGGCGGCGTCACCGTGCTCGCCATCATTACGCCCAAGGAGCGCCCGCGGGCGGTGGTAGGCGACCGCGCCATGGTGGAGCTGCCCCGCGCGGCCTGCATCGCGCTGCCCTCATGAGCCGGAACACGCCCCGGGGCTTAAAGCAGCACGTCTCCGTGATCTATCCCGCGCTGATGCTCGGGATTTTTTTCGTGGTCCCCTTTGCCATCATGCTGGCGGTGAGCTTCTTTCACCGCGTCGAAGGCGGCTTTTACGAGCCGGGCTTCGAGCTCGCCAACTACGCCCGATTCTTCAGCGCGTTTTTCGCCAAGGCGCTGATCTTTTCCGTTTTCGTCGCCGGGGTCGCCGCGGTGGTTTCGGTGATCGTCTGCTTTCCCTTCACTTACTTCATGACGCGTCTTTCCAGGAGCTGGCAGGTGGTGCTGCTTGTGTACGTCATGGCGGTGCTGTCACTTTCCGAAGTCATCATCGGCTTTTCCTGGTCGACGCTTTTATCGCGCACCGCGGGCGTTTCCAATCTGCTGGTGTTCGTGGGACTGATGGATGCGCCCACCGCCTGGTCGCCGGGACTCGTGGCGCTTTTGTTCGGACTGTGTTATCTCGGTTTCCCCTACACCGTCCTCATTCTCTATCCCTCTTTATCCCGGCTGGATCCGCAGCTGCCGGAGGCCGCGCGCATGCTGGGCGCGTCCCCGGTGCGCACCTTCTTCACCGTGGTGGTGCCGACCATGCGCACCACCATCGTCGGCGCGCTGATCATGGTGTTCGTGTTCACCCTCGGCGCCTATCTGCTGCCGCAAGTACTGGGTCGTCCCCAACACTGGACCCTTTCGGTGCTGATTACCGATCAGGCGATTTTCCAGTCGAACCTGCCCTTTGCCGCCGCCATGGCCATTTTCCTCATGCTGGTAAGCCTGGCGCTGGTGGGCGTCACTATGATGCTGGGACAAAAAGAGACTCCCGCGCTATGAACGGCTGGCTCCGCAACGGTTTCTTAAGCGCGGTGGTCGTATTTCTCGCCGCGCCGCTGGTGGTGGTGGCGGGCGTTTCGCTCAACGCGAAGAAACAGCTTCTGTTTCCGCCGGAGGGGTTGTCCTTTCGCTGGTACGTGGAGCTTCTGACCGCCGGCGACTGGCTCAACGCGGTCAAGAACAGCCTCATCATCGCCTTCTCGTCGGGGCTGCTGTCCCTCTCCATCGCCTTGCCGCTGGCATATTTCATCTGGCGCTACCGGGTTTTTTATGCCCGCGCGCTGTTTACCTTGGGCGTTGCGCCTTTCATGCTGCCGCCGGTGATCACCGCGCTCGGCTTTCTCGTCTTCTGGGTTACCGTGGGGCTGTACGGCCGGCTGCCGGCCACGGTGATCTCCCACGCGATCTTCTTCGTGACCCTGCCGCTGGTGACCATTTCTCTCGGTCTCGAATCCATAGACGCCGAAATCATCGAGGCCGCCGAAACCATGGGTGCGGATGACCGCACAGTTTTCACGTCCATCGTGTTGCCCATGGTGCGCCCCTACATGATCTCGGGCTACGCCTTTGCTTTCGTGCTGAGCCTGAACGAGTACATCGTCGCCTACATGGTGGCGGGCTTTACCGTGGAGACCCTGCCGATCAAAATCTTCAACAGCCTGCGTTACGGCTACACCCCGGTGATGGCCTCCGTAGCGGTGGTGTTCGTGTTGATCGCCATTCTGGTATTCGGACTGATTGCCCGCTTCGGTAACTTGCCCAAGCTGCTGGGCGCCTGGACAGAGAAGTGAATCAACGAACTTGCGGCGAGGCGCTGGTGGCGCTGCTGGAGGCGTGGGGCATCGATACGGCGTTCGGTATTCCCGGGGTGCATACCGTCGAGCTCTACCGGGGCCTTCCGGAAACACGCATCCGCCACATCACCCCGCGCCACGAGCAGGGAGCGGGCTTCATGGCGGACGGCTACGCACGGGCCGGTGGGCGGCCGGCGGCGTGCTTCATCATCACCGGTCCTGGTATGACCAATATCACCACCGCCATGGGTCAGGCCTACGGCGATTCCGTGCCCATGCTGGTGATCTCCAGCGTCAATGCCACGCACGATCTGGGCTTAGGCGAAGGCCGGCTGCACGAGCTGCCGTCGCAGCGGGATTTGATCGGCGTTGTGAGCGCCTTCAGCCACACTCTGATGCAGCCCGAGGATCTGCCCAAGGTGCTGGAGCGCGCGTTCGCGCGCTTTGAAAGCGACCGGCCGCGGCCGGTGCACATCGAGCTGCCGCTGGATGTGATCACCGCCAAGGTCGCCGGGATTTCGCCCATGAACCGGCCGGAATTCGACAAACCCTCACCGGATGAAACGCAGATCGTGCGCGCGGCGTCACTGCTTCGAAAGGCGGAAAAGCCCCTGGTGGTGCTCGGCGGCGGCGCGCAGGACGCTGCTCCAGAGGCGCGGGAGCTGGTAAAACGCCTCGGCGCGCCGGCGGTCACCACCATCAACGGCAAAGGGATCCTGGCACCGGATGATCCTCTAAATCTCGGCAGCACGCTGCCGCAGCCGCCGGTGCTCGAGGCGCTGACCGACGCCGACGTGGTGCTGGCCGTGGGCACCGAGCTGGGAGAAACGGACACCTTGCTTTTCCGCCGCCGCCTCGAGCTCAAGGGCAAGCTTGTTCGCATTGATATCGATTCTGAGCAGCTTCGCCGAAACGCGCCGGCTCAAGTCGGAATCGTGAGCGATGCGAAAGCCGCGCTGAAAGCATTGTCGGATGCGCTTCCCGCGGCCGGTAAAAGCAGAACGCCGGAAACGGCCCGGGCGGCGGCAATGCGCGAAGCTCTGGATGCGCTGCTCACCGACACGCAGCGCGTGCACCAGAGAATCATGGGCGCGGTGGACCAGGCGCTGCCGGGCGCCATCGTGGTGGGCGACTCGACCCAGCTCATCTACAACGCCAATCTGTTTTATCAGCCGCAGGCGCCGCGCAGCTATTTCAACTCCAGCACCGGCTACGGCACTTTAGGCTACGCGCTGCCGGCCTCCCTTGGGGCAAAGTTGGCAACGCCCGATCGGCCGGTGGTCTCCATCATCGGCGACGGCGGTCTCATGTTCACCGTGGCTGAGCTGGCCACGGCGGTGGAGCTCAAACTTCCGCTTGCAATCCTGGTCTGGAACAACCGCGGCTATGGCGAAATCAAGCGGCACATGGCCGAGCGGGGCATTCCCCAGATCGGCGTCGACATTTACACCCCGGATCTGCTCGCCGTTGCGCGTGCTTTCGGCTGCCACACGGCGCGGGCCGACACTCTGGATCAGCTTAAAGAATTGCTTGCAGAGACGCCGGGCGCAGCGGGGCCGACGGTCATTGAGGTGGAAGAGGAGACCGCGCTGAAGTGGTAAAGGCTTACGCCTTCAATTTGCTTCTTGCCCTCGACACCGGCTTGCGCTGATAAAGCTCGGGCCGGCGCTCCTCGAGATAGTTGAACAGGCTTCGAGCGCGCTCGCGCGCATCGAGGTCGATTTCCGCGATCAGCAGCGTTTCTGAATCGCCCGCCTGGGCGACGATCTTGCCGTCGGGACCGGCGACGGTGCTCAAGCCCACGTAGTCGAGGTCGCCCTCGGTTCCGCAGCGGTCGGCGTACACCACGAAGACCTGGTCTTCCCAGGCGCGAGCCGGCACCAGCGTCGTGGCGACGAAGTCGTGGGGCTTGGTGAGCGCGGTTGGCACCAGCACCACGGCGGCGCCGTCCAGCGCTAACGTCCGGGCGGGTTCCGGAAACTCGATGTCATAGCAGATCAGGATTCCGACGGGCACGCCGTTGAGCTCGGTGACCTCGAGCGCATTTCCGGGCGAAAATGAGCGGTGCTCCAGGTCGCCGTAGAGGTGTGACTTGCGGTAATTGGCGAGCGGCCGCCCGTCCGAGTCCATGAGCTGGGCGGCGTTATAGACAGCGCCGCCGTCGTTTTCCGCGTAACCGTACAGAATTGCCATGCTGTTCGTTCGGGCGATTTGCTCAACCCGCTGCGCGGCCGGGCCGTCCGAGGCTTCGGCCAGCCGCCCCATGGTTGCAGGCTCCAAGTTGTAGCCGGTGAGATAAAGCTCCGGACAAACCAGCAGTTGGACGCCCAGTTCCGCCGCCTCGGCCGCCTTTTCGGCGAGATGCTCGAGATTTGGTTCGACCACGCCGGTCTCGCCGGCGGTCTGCAGAATGGCGATGCGCATGGGCGGATTGTCCCGGGAAACGGGTCTTCAATGGAAGGGGCGTCAGCGACGCGGAGAAGACGGAAGCGAAATCAAAGGCTTTTCGCTGCCAGATTAGCGTTCCTTGTGCGCTTTCTGAAACTCGAAGGCTTCAACACATTCCGGAAGATCGAGGAAAAGCGGCGGCCGTTTACCGCTCCGGGCGCCATAGTCGGCGTAGAACCGCTGGCAATCATGCCGATCCTTGCGTTGTTTTGAAACACATTCCTCGATGTATTGCGCCCTGAGCGGAGCCAGTTTCTTTTGTCTGGCTTGTTCGCAGGCGGCGTTCAGCTCGTCAAGCTTCAGCCGAATTTGTTCCTTGGTCAGTTTTTCTTCCGCGTGAACCGAAAACGAAGCGAGGGCGATAAGGCAAATGCAGGCGATTTGTTTAGTTTTCACTCCGACCATCCTCAATCATACGGTACTAAGAAAACTTCACCCACAGCCAGACAATAATGGCGATTACCAGTAGCAGAATATTCGTCATAACGAAATAGACCAGCACCTCCTGCAGGTAGGTCGGTTCGTGAATGAGGAGGTCGGCAATACCACGGTCGGAGCCGATCTTGGAGGGGGTGATCGGCATCAGCAGGGCGATCATGAGCGCGGCGCCCTCGGCCAGAAACAATCCGTGCCAGATGGTGAAGCGTTGGGTGCCGTTACTCATAGATTTTAATGCTGGATAAATGGATATGAGTGTGGGAGAAATTTCAATTCGTCACAAAGTCAGATCTGAAAGTCGCCGATTGAAAGCGACCTCTCCTGCAAACGGCAATAAGCGATAGGTGGGTGGTCCGTTTCACTCGGGATTGAACACCGAGAAAGTGAACAGGCCGGTGAGCGTATAGAAAACGTACTCGTTGTTGTTTTTCTTTTTGCCGTTGGGATTTCGATAAATCGCAACGCACAGATTTTCCAGACCCCACCATGGATCGCAAACGACGTCGTTTTCGATTGTCGTTCTACCCTTCTTGAAGTACGTGATATAGCCCTGGCTTACGATCTGGTTTTCGTGATCACGCGTGACCTCAAACTCAAACGAATCCCAGCCGCCGGCAGGACCCAGATCGTTGCCTATCATGGTTTTCTCTGACAAAAGTTGCCTAATCTCGAGGCCGGATAGACGTCCTGATCGGTTGACTCCGTAGAACAGGTTGGTCGGATTCGGTAAACCGCTTTCAATCAAACCGTTGGCCAGACGTTTGGCTGTATCCGCGCTCTCAAAAGGCCACTCGATCATGATCCAGTTCAAGTGCGGATACGCTTGGATTTGGTTCACAAATTCTTTGAGCGCGATACGGGCCTCCTCGCTTTGACCAAGCTCCGCGAGAGCAGCGGTATGGATGGCGATATATCTATGCTGTTTGGGATTATGGGACCGTGCGCGCTCAAGGATATCGACCGCGTCTTCGATCCTTCCGTCGGCGTACAAAGCGAGGCCCCTGAGAAACAACTTTTCCCCCGGCAGGTTGGGATCGAGCGAGATCGACCTGTCGATCAGTCTTATTGCCTCTTCGATGCGATGGGCGAAGATAAGGTTCTCAACGAGAACGTCGTAGGCAAGAGGATTGTTCGGTCCCGTGTCGACTGCATTTCTAGCTTCTGCAAGAGCTTCGTCGAAGCGGCGCTGACGTTGATAAATTCGTGCGGCAAGCGCATGCGTCTGGGAGGTAGGCCGGACCTGCGCCTTCTGAAGAAAGCTCCAGGCAATCTCCTTGATAGTGAATTCTGTGTTCCATTGGCCCTGCCCCGTCTGGAGGCCCATCAACGTGCTAAATCTGGAGCTCAGGCTGTAGTCCCAGTAAACCTGAGCCAGGGCTGAATGGGCACGGCTGTAATTCGGATCGAGATCCAAGGCCTGCTTGAACAGACGAACCGCTTCGGCGGCATCTTCGGGCGTCTTGCGCTGCATGTGCCCCCAGCCCTTGAGGAACGCGTCGTAGGCCTCGATGTTGCTGGTGCCGCGATCGACGGTGGCAGCGGCTTCCTCCGGCGAAAGGGCCACCTGCAGTGCGCTGATGATTTTGCTGGTCAGGCGATCCTGAAGGGCAAAAATGTCACCGAGGTTGCCGTCGTACCGGTCGGCCCAGAGATGCGTCCCGTTCATGCCGTCGATCAGCTGGACGTTGATGCGAACCCTGTCTTCCGCTCTCCGCACGCTGCCCTCGAGCACGTAGGACACCCCTAAATCCTTGGCCACCTGTCGAACGTCGGGAGACTTGCCTTTGTATGCAAAGCTTGAGTTCCGGGAAATCACCATCAGCCCGGAAACCTTCGAGAGATCGGTGATCAGATCTTCAGCGATTCCGTCGGCAAAGTACTCTTGCTCCGGGTCGGCGCTGATATTGTTGAACGGCAGTACAGCTATCGCGGGCCTCTCCGCACCGGTAGTGGCGGTGGTTTCCACCGGGACTTCGCGTTTCTCTGCGTACCACCACACCGCAGCAACCAGCCCTACCGCCAGGATTAATACGGCGGGCCACACCAATACTGTCTTATAGCGTTTGGGGTCCGTAGTGGGACCCGCATCGGATCGAGCGTCTATGACAACGCGGTATGCGCTTACCGGTTTGTCGATGTTTTTTACCTTCTGATCTCCCAGCGCCAGGTAGTCTAGCGACAGCCTGTCACCCACCGCAGCCCGCACCGAGTCCGATACGCAGATTCCACCGGGTTCCGCCAGGGCCTCCAGCCGCGCCGCCACGTTGACGCCGTCGCCGTAGATGTCGCCCCGGTCTTCGATGACGTCGCCCAGATTGACGCCGATTCGAAACCGGACCCGGCGTTGCTCGGGCAAAAAACCGTTCCGGCGCTCGAGTTCGCTTTGCACCGCCACGGACGCAGAGAGTGCGTCCAGCGCCGCGTTGAACTGCGCCAGCACGGCGTCACCGGCGTAGTGCATGACCTGTCCGCGGTGGCTTTCGATGATGGATGAGGCGAGATCGAGGTATTCGCTCAGGGTGCGGTGCGTAGCGTCCTCGTCGTCGCCGGTAAGACGCGAGTATTCGGCGACGTCCGCGTAGACAATGGCGGCGAGCTTTCGCGGTAAGCGTTGCTCCATTTCGG
>JBFIYQ010000030.1:0-13015 GCA_041605275.1 Gammaproteobacteria bacterium | reverse complement strand
TCGTCTTCGCCGTGGCTGTCCATCTGTTCCTTGATGATATCTCCGAGGCTCGTACCACCGCTCGCAGATGCAGACGTATACTCCTCTACTGCAGCGGCCTCCTCATCGCTCTCTTTTGCCTTCACGGAGAGTGAGATGGTGCGCTTCTTCCTGTCCACGCCTATGAATTTCGCCTCAATGCGCTCGCCTACCTTGAGCACGGTGCGCGCGTCTTCGACACGGTCTCTGGAGAGCTCCGAGGCACGGAGATTGCCCTCGACGCCGTCCATGAGCTGGATCACCGCCCCCTTGGCATCCACTTCGGCAACTTCGCCTTCAACGATGCTGCCTTTGGGGTAGGTGGCGAGAAAAGCAGAGAAGGGATCTTTGTCGAGTTGCTTGACGCCCAGGGATATTCTTTCCCGCTCGGCGTCGACGGAGAGAACCACCGTTTCCAGCTCCTCGCTTTTCTTGAATTTGCGTATCGCGTCGTCGCCGGTATCGTTCCAGGAAAGGTCTGACAAATGCACCAGCCCGTCGATTCCACCGTCCAGGCCAACAAACACGCCAAAATCGGTGATCGACTTGATCTTGCCGGTAACGTGATCGCCTTTCTTGTAAGCCGCGGCAAACTCTTCCCATGGATTCGCGGTGCACTGCTTGATGCCCAGGGAGATCCTGCGGCGCTCCTCGTCGATATCGAGAACCATAACTTCGATCTCGTCGCCGAGCTGAACCACCTTGGTGGGGTGAATGTTCTTGTTGGTCCAGTCCATCTCGGACACGTGCACCAGACCTTCAACGCCTTCTTCTATCTCGACGAAGCAACCGTAATCGGCAATGTTGGTGACCTTGCCGAAAATCCGGGTGCCTTCGGGATAGCGACGGGCAATGTCCACCCAGGGATCCGCGCCAAGCTGCTTTAGCCCGAGTGAAACCCGGTTGCGCTCGCGATCGAATTTGAGAACTTTGACGTCGATCTCGTCACCGACGTTGACCACCTCGGTTGGATGCTTTACCCGCTTCCACGCCATGTCGGTGATGTGTAGCAGGCCGTCTATACCGCCGAGGTCGACAAACGCGCCGTAATCGGTGAGGTTCTTTACCACGCCTTTGACCACCGCACCTTCCTGTAGATTTTCCAGCAGCGCGTCGCGCTCGGCCGAGCTCTCCTCTTCGACCACCGCGCGGCGCGATACCACCACGTTGTTGCGGCGGCGATCAAGCTTGATGACTTTGAACTCGAGCGGCTTGCCTTCGAGGTAAGAGGTGTCTCGGACCGGGCGCACGTCCACCAGAGATCCGGGTAGGAAAGCGCGAATGTCCTCGATCTCGACGGTGAACCCGCCTTTGACCTTGCCGTTAATGATTCCGGTGATGGTTTCGGATTCTTCGAAAGCTTCTTCGAGCCGTTTCCAGGCTTTGGCCCGCTTGGCCTTTTCCCTGGAAAGCTTGGTCGCGCCGAAACCGTCTTCGACGGTATCAAGCGCAACTTCTACCTGGTCGCCGACGTTGACTTCGACGGCGCCGGTATCGTCCCGGAATTGTTCGACTGGGATTGTTGACTCGGATTTGAGGCCGGCGTTGACGGTAACGTATTCGGGGCCGACTTCTACGACGGTGCCGGTGATGATGGCACCGGGCTTCATCTTTTTCTCTACTTCACTCTGCTCGAGCAGTTCTGCAAAACTTTCCATAAAACTGAGGGCCAACGGCTGCCCGGAACTACCTGGTTGATGAATGAAAACGGATAGCGTGCGGTCCCCCCGGGTCTGGGCCGCGTCCGCGATGTATTCCGACTTAACTATTCGCCGAATTCAGCGACGGGGATCTTTTAGACCACTCGATGACACAATATCCAGTACGCGGTTAAAGACCGAATCGATATCGTGGCCGCTGGTGTCGACGACGACAGCGTCGTCAGCCGGTTTGAGGGGAGCGACGGCGCGGTTCCTGTCACGCTCGTCTCGCAATTCGATCTCCCGCACAAGGGCGGTGAAGTTACCATTTATTCCCTTTGCTATCAACTGTTTATGACGCCTGCGCGCGCGCTCCTCGGGACTTGCGGTAAGGAATATCTTCACCTGAGCGTCGGGAAACACCACCGTCCCCATATCGCGACCGTCGGCCACCAGCCCCGGAGGACGCCTGAATCCCCGCTGACAGCCGATCAGCGCCTGGCGAACCTCGGGGTAGGCGGCGACCAGCGAGGCGTCGTTTCCGCAGCTTTCGCTGCGTACCGCGTCGTCCACGTCCCGGTCCCCGAGAAACACCCGCGCGGGCTCGTTTTCGGCGCCCGGCTCGAAGCGGGCGTCGAGCGAAGCCGCCAGATCCGCCACCGCGCCAACTTCCTGGAGATCCACCCCGGCCTCCCGGGCAACCAACGCCGTGAGGCGGTAAAGGGCGCCGCTGTCCAGCAGGTGAAACCCCATCCGCTCGGCAAGCCGGCCGCTCACCGAGCCCTTGCCCGATCCACCGGGTCCGTCGATGGCAATCACCGGCGGTTTCGGCTTTTTAGCCACCGTGAGCTCCGTCGACGCTGATATTCAGACCGGCGGAAGCGGCCAGCGCGGCAAATCCGGGAAAGGAGGTGTCCACGTTGGCGCAGTCTTCGATCACGACCCGCTCCCCGGCGGCGAGCGCGGCCATGGAAAAGGCCATGGCAATGCGGTGATCGCCGCGGCTGTCGACGCGGCCGCCGCCCATGGATCCGCCCCGCACGCGCATGCCGTCGTCGGTCGGCTCCACGTCGATTCCCAAGATCTCGAGGCCCGCCGCCATGGCGGCGATTCTATCGCTCTCTTTCACCCGCAGCTCAGACGCTCCCGTCACCCGGGTCTCGCCCTCGGCGCAGGCCGCGGCCACGAATACCGCCGGGAACTCGTCGATGGCCAGCGGCACCAGCGATTCCGGGACCTGGATGCCTTTGAGCGGCGAGGCGCGAACGCGAATGTCGGCCACCGGTTCGCCCCCGGAGTCGCGGCGATTTTGAAGCTGGATGTCGGCGCCCATCAGGGAGAGGATTTCGATAATGCCGGTTCGGGTCGGATTGACGCCCACGCCCTGCAGCAGCAGGTCGCTGCCTTCGGCAATGGCGGCGCCGAGCATGAAAAAGGTGGCCGAGGAGATGTCGGCCGGGATCTGCATCTTGGCGCCGTGCAGCCGCCCTCCGCCTTCGATGCAGATCCGTCGATCGGAGACCTTCACCGGATGGCCGAACGCCGCCAGCATGCGTTCGGTGTGATCCCGTGTCGGCACGGGCTCGACCACGCAGGTCGTTCCGCCAGCGTACAGACCGGCGAGTAAAAGGCAGGATTTGACCTGGGCGCTGGCCACGGGAAGGGTGTAGTTGAGGGCGCGAAGCGGCCCCTCGGCGGCGAGAATTTCCAACGGCGGCGTGCCCGAGGTCGCGCTGTCGATGCGCGCGCCCATGTTGCGAAGCGGCTCAGTGACCCGGGTCATTGGGCGGCGGCTCAAGGAGGCGTCGCCTGTGAGTCGGGAATTGAACCGCTGGCCTGCGAGAATGCCGGCGAGCAGGCGCATGGCGGTTCCGGAATTGCCCATATCGAGATCCGTAACCGGCGCCGACAATCCGCGCAGACCCACCCCGTCAACCCGCAGGCGCTCGTTTTCCGGTCCCTCCACGTTGACGCCCATAGCGCGAAAGGCGTTGGCGGTGGCGATGGTGTCCTCTCCCTGGAGAAATCCGCCAGCCTCCGACGTGCCTTCGGCGATGGCCGAAAGCATGACGAAACGATGGGAGATGGATTTGTCTCCCGGAACGCGGATGCGGCCCTCGAGCTTACCGCCGGGCGCGACGGTGAAGGTTACTGACGGCGGACGTGACATTGAGATTCTGTGACGCGTGACGCGTGACGCGTGACGCGAAACAAGAGCTGATCTCCCGACATACGACATACGACATACGACATACGATTTTTTCTATCCATTCTTCGCGTACCGATCCCGCAGCGCTTTTGCACGTGTGAACAGCGATTTGATCGCATCGCTGTCGCCGCGGCGAATGGCGTCGATGGCCTCGCTCAGATCATCGCTGAAATGCTCCAGCGCGTGCACCAGCGCGTCGCGGTTGGCGAAACAGATGTCGTGCCACATCTGCGGATCGCTGGAAGCAATACGGGTGAAGTCGCGAAAACCGCCTGCCGCATATCGAAAAATCTCCACCCGCTCTTCCATCCGCCCGAGCACGTCCACCAGGGTGTAGGCAAGCATGTGGGGAAGATGAGAGGTGGCGGCGAGCACCTCGTCGTGGTGGGCCACCTCCATCTCGGTCACCTTTGCCCCGGTGGCCCGCCACATGGTTCGCACTTTTTCCAACGCATCGGCGCGGGTTTCGGGCGCGGGCGTAATGATGACCATGCGGTCTTTGAACAGCCCTTCCAGGGAAGCATCGACGCCGCTGTGCTCGGTGCCGGCGATGGGATGGGCGGGCACCAGAAAATCGGGCACCGCGCCGAAGGCGTCCGCTGCGGCCTTGAGCACGCTGCCTTTGGCGCTGCCCACATCGGTGACCACGGCGCCATCGTCGAGCTTGCCTTTGAGCGCCTGGAAGACATCCGTCATGGCGCCCAGCGGCACCGCCACCACCACCATGTCGGCGCCGTTGACCGCTGTCCCGATATCCGTGTGATAGCGATCGATGACGCCGAGCTCCAGCGCGCGCTTCAGGTTCGACGCCTTGCGACTTGCCCCCACCACCTCGCCGACGAGTTTCTCGCGGCGCAAATCCCGCGCCAGCGATCCGCCGATGAGTCCGACACCGATGATGCAGAGTCGATTGATCATGCAGCCAGATCCCCTGACCGGCACCAGACGTTCAGGAGTGCGCGCGCCACCGGCCTGCCAGAGAATAAGCGCTTAATTTTTCTCATCAGAAAGTTCAACCAGCTGACGCGCTTCATGGATAATTTCCATGAGACTCTTACACAACGTCGAGCCTGCACGTGTGCAGATCGCCTCACCGTATCGATCCGTCATTCGAACCGTGCTTTGAAGTCTTCTTTGGGCCAAATGTTTTGCAGAATCGATGTCGCCTTTCTGAAGCACCCGCATCATCTCGATGTTCTCCTGCAGACGCACTTTAATTTCCACAACCGCGCAGTCAGCCAAAATCACGCCGGTACGCCACTCGTGGCCCAACCAGCCGGCCAGACCACCGATCGCTAATGAAACAATCGCGATGATTATCGTGCGTTTCATGAGCTGAACCTCCGTTGTCGGGCGGGTGGTGGTGATTGAAGGGCATCGACGGGAGAATCGTGTTACGGATCAGGTCCGATCGAGTACTTTTTTCAATGCCTCGATAAAGCGATTGTTCTCTTCCTCGAGCCCCACCGTCACGCGAATGAAATCCGGCATCTCGTACTCGGCGATGGGGCGAACGATGACGCCCTCTTTCAAAAGCGCGGAAAATATCTCCGCGCCGGGCTTGGGCATGCGTGCGGAAATGAAATTTCCCGCGGAAGGAATGTGCTCGATGCCCATCTCGTCAAATGCTGCCTCAAGCTTTTTCATTCCGATTCGATTGACCTCGACGCTCTTTGCCAGGTGGTCGCGATCGCCGAGCGCGGCCACTGCCGCCGCCAGCGCCATGGCGTTGACGTTGAACGGCTGGCGTACTCGGTTGAGCACGTCGGCCACCTGCGGATCCGACACCGAGTACCCCATCCGCAAGCCGGCCAGTCCATAGGCTTTGGAAAACGTGCGGGTCACGATCAGGTTTCGATGATCTCCAATGCGTGGAATGAAGCTTTCGTACACCCGCTCATCCACATATTCGAAGTAGGCCTCGTCGACGACCACCAGCACCGACTCCGGAACCGAGGCGAGAAACGAGGCGACGGCGTCCGCAGCGAGCCAGGTGCCGGTGGGGTTGTTGGGATTGGCGATAAACACCACCCGCGTCTTCTGGGTGACCGCCGCCGCCATGGCCCCGAGGTCGTGACCGAAGTCCTTGGCCGGCGTGACCACGGCTTTTGCCCCCACAGCCTGGGTCACCAGCGGATAGACGGCGAAAGCGTGCTGGGAGAACACCACCTCGTTTTTGGGGGTGACGAAACCGCGGGTGATAAGCTCGAGAACGTCGTTGGAGCCGTTGCCCAAGGTGAGGGATTCCGGCTTCACCCGGTGATGGGCGGCCAGCGCCTGCTTCAGCGCAAAACCGTTGCCGTCCGGGTAGCGGGCAAGGCCTTTTGCGCAGGCTGAAACGGCTGCGAGCGCTGCCGGACCGGGTCCTAAAGGGCTTTCATTGGAGGCCAGCTTGACGATGCCGCTCAAGCCCAGCTCGCGCTCCAGCTCCTCCATCGGCTTGCCCGGCTTGTAGGGCGAGAGCGCGCGCACCCCTTCCGCGGCAAGAGCAACGAAATCACATCCACTCACGCGCTTTATCCCGTCGCCGATCGCGGGTATGAGCCAAGGACCTTGAAGAAGGAGGCGTGTGCGTCGATGTCGGCCAGCGCGGCGCTGACGTTGTCGTCGCTCGCGTGTCCCTCACAGTCGACGAAGAAAACGTACTCCCAGATCCCGCTTCTCGAGGGCCGCGATTCGATCCGTGTCATGTTGACGCTGCGCTTCTTGAACGACTCCAGCAGCTCGAACAGCGCGCCGGGGCGGTTTTTCGCCGAGAACATGACCGACGTCTTGTCGTTTCCCGTACGGCCCACGGACTGGGTGCCGATGACCAGAAAGCGGGTGGTGTTGTCGGGCTCGTCCTCCACGTTGCGGGCGAGCAGCTTGAGGCCGTAAAGCTCCGCCGCCACTTCCCCGGCGATGGCCGCGGCGGCCGGATCCTTGGCCGCGATGCGCGCCGCCTCGGCGTTGCTGCTCACCGCTTCTCGCTCTGCGGACATCAGGTTCGTGTCCAGCCACTTCCGGCATTGGGCAAGAGACTGCGGATGCGAGCACACCCTGCGGATCTTGCTCATGTCTTCCTGCGCGGCCATCAGGAATTGGTGAATGCGGAGCTGCACTTCGCCGCAGATGGAGAGATTGGAGCGTATGAACATGTCCAGGGTGTGATTCACCACGCCCTCGGTGGAGTTTTCCACCGGCACCACCCCGAACTGCGCTGCCCCGGATTCCACTTCGCGGAACACGGCGTCAATGCTTTCAAGCGGGCTCACCGACACCGCGTGACCGAAATGCTTGAACGCGGCGGCTTCGGTGAAGGTTCCTTCGGGACCGAGGAAACCGATGGTCATCGGCTTCTCCAGCGCGCGGCAGGCGGAAACGATTTCCTGAAACAGCCGGATGACGCGCTCGTCGGACAGCGGCCCCGGGTTCGCCGAGGCCAGCCGGCGCAGGACTTCTGCCTCGCGGTCGGGACGATAGACTTCGCCGCCACCGCCGTCCTTGACCCCGGCAATCTGCTGCGCGATTCCCGCCCTCTGGCTGATCAGCGCCAGCAGCTTGTCATCGATGGCGTCGATCTCGTCTCGCAGCGCCTTGAGCTTCTTCTCCGCGTCCTTCATCGCTCGATGGGTTCGATTTTCCCGGTGGGGACTATGGCACGGGCCGCCCGCCGGTGGAACTCCGGCGCCACCGCTACAACGCCCGAACCGACATCACGCCGTCGATGGCGGCGAGCTCTCCCAGCACGTGGGGCGGAATTGCGCCCTCCACATCGGTCAGGGTGTAGGCCAGCTCGCCCCTGGACTTGTTCAGCATGTCCAGAATGTTGAGATTGGCCCGGGCCAGGGTAGTGGAAATCTGACCCAGCATGTTCGGTACGTTGGCGTTGACCAGGGCCACCCGGCTGCCCGAAATCCGCGGCATCACCACCTCGGGAAAATTCACCGAGTTGGTGATGTTGCCGTCCTCGAGAAAATCCCTGAGCTGCCGGCTGGCCATCACGGCGCAGTTTTCCTCCGCCTGCCGGGTCGAAGCCCCGATATGCGGCAGAGTGATAATTCTCGGATGGCCTTTGAGCTTGGCCGTCGGAAAATCGCACACGTAGGCGTTGAGCTTGCCCTCGCCGAGTGCGCCCACCACGGCGTCGTCGCTGACGATGCCGCGCCTGGAGAAATTGAGCAGCGTCGCTTCCTGACGCATATCCCGGATGGATTCGGAGTTGATCAGTTCCCGGGTCACTTCGGAGAGCGGCACGTGGATGGTGACGAAGTCGGACTGCGCCAGCAGATCCTTGAGGCTCTGCGCCTGAACCACCTCGGACGAAAGCTGCCACGCGCGTCGCACCGTGAGCTCCGGGTCGTAACCCACGACGCGCATGCCCAGGCGGAGCGCGGCATTGGCCACCAGCACACCGATGGCGCCCAGGCCGATTACGCCGAGAGTGCGCCCGGGAAGCTCGAATCCGACGAACTTGCGCTTGCCGGCCTCGACCTGCTCATTGAGCGAGTCGTCGTCGCCGTCGAGGGACTCAACGAACTGCCACGCCTGACAGATGTTGCGCGCGCCCAGGAACATGCCGGCCAGCACCAGCTCCTTGACCGCGTTGGCGTTGGCGCCGGGGGTGTTGAAAACCGGAATGCCGCGCTCGCTCAAACCGTCCACCGGAATGTTGTTCACCCCCGCGCCCGCCCGCGCCACCGCTTTGAGCGATCTCGGAAGGTCGTAACCGTGCATGTTGAACGAGCGCAGCAGAATCGCGTCGGGACTTTTAACATCGGCTCCGACCTGATAGCGATCGGCGGGAAAGCGCTCGAGGCCGACCGGCGAGATATTGTTGAGGGTGAGGATTTTGAACATTTGGTTCGATGTGATGAATAAGAAAGCAGCGATGTTTCAAGTGGAGGGCGAATAAGCTGCTATTTCAGTAGATGGTAGGTGGTAGATGGTAGATGGGAAAGTCTGGGGTTTTGCGAAGCCGCGTCGCTTCACCCAATCTACTATCTACCATCTACCGAATTCATCCCCTCCTCTCCTCGAAATCCTTCATGAACGCCACCAGCGCCTCGACGCCCTCCAGCGTCATGGCGTTGTAGATGCTGGCGCGCATTCCGCCGACGGAGCGGTGTCCCTTGAGCCCTTCGAGCCCGGCGGCGCGGGCCTCCTTGAGGAAGTCACCGTCGAGCTCGGACGATGCCAGCGTGAACGGGACGTTCATGCGCGACCGGCACGATGGGTCGATGGGGTTGCTGTAGAAGCCGGATGCGTCGATGGTGTCGTAAAGTATTTTCGCCTTGGCCTCGTTTCGCTTATCTATTCCGGCAACGCCGCCCTGGGCCTCGATCCACTCGAACACCAGTCCGGCCACGTACCATGCGAAGGTGGGCGCCGTATTCGCCATGGAGCCCGCGTCAGCCTGCACCTTGTAATCGAGAATGTAAGGTGTGAGCTTGTGCGCCTTGCCAATCAGATCTTCGCGCACGATGACCACGGTCAAGCCGGCGATGCCGATGTTCTTCTGCGCTCCCGCGTAAATCAATCCGAATCGCCCCACGGGAACCGGTCGCGAAAGAATATTGGACGACATGTCGCCCACCAGCGGCACGGCGCCGCCGTCGGGTACGTGCTGAAACTCAACCCCGCCGATGGTTTCATTAGGCGTGTAGTGCAGATAGGCGGCCTTGGTGTCTCTCTCCCAGCTAGATTCTTCCGGTATGCGCGAGTACCCGCGGTCCTTGGCGCTGGCGCACACGTTCACCTCGCAGTAACGCCGGGCTTCTTCGATGGCCTTGGAAGACCAGTGACCCGTATCGACGTAATCCGCGCGCTTGGATCCCCTGAGCAGGTTGAGCGGCACGGCGGAAAACTGAAGCTGGGCGCCACCCTGAAGGAAAAGCACCTTGTAAGTATCGGGAATCGAAAGCAGGCGGCGCAGCCGTTCTTCGGCGCTGTTGGCGATTTCGCCAAAATGCGCCCCGCGATGGCTCATCTCCATCACCGACATCCGCGCATCGCCCCATTCGAGGAGCTCATCGCGCGCGCGTTTGATCACCGTTTCGGGTAGGACCGCCGGACCAGCGCCGAAGTTGTATGCCCTGCTCATGGTGTTCCCTGGACTGATTTCTTTATATTCCCTTGGACGCTTAGTCGCCGATGCGGATGACCGCGGCCCATAAAAAAACCCGCCGCGGCGGATCCAGCCGCAGTCAATCTAAGCTGGAGATCAAAGATCGATCAGGTCTCTTCGACAATCCTGTCCAGACCGACCAGGCGCTCGCCCTCGCTGAGGCTGATGAGTCGCACGCCCTGGGTGTTCCTCCCCATGACGCTGATCTCGTCGACCCGGGTGCGCACCAGCTTGCCGGCGTCGGTGATCAGCATGATGTCATCCTGCTCTGACACCAGCAGGGCGCCGACGACATCGCCGTTCCGCTCGCTGGTCTGAATCGAAATGAGGCCCTGTCCTCCGCGACCCTGGGGACGGTAATCGTCAATCGGCGTGCACTTACCATAACCGTTGCGCGTCGCCGTGAGCACCCGACCCTGGTCGGCGATCATCAGCGAGATGATCCGCTGGTCCTTGCCGAGGCGCATACCGATAACGCCGCGGGCGTTGCGACCCATGGGACGCACCTCGGCCTCGCGGAAACGGATCATCTTTCCCCCGCTGCTGGAGAGCATGATTTCCTGGTTTCCGTCGGTGACGGCGACCCCGATCAGGTGATCGCCCTCGACCAGCTCGATGGCGATGATTCCGGAGGCGCGCGGACGAGAGAAATCCCGAAGCGGCGTCTTTTTCAGCAGGCCGTTTGAAGTTGCCATCACCACAAAGCCCGGCTGATCGAAACTCTGCAGTGACAACACGGCGTTGATGCGCTCGCCTTCGCTTAAGGGCAGCAGATTGACGATGGGACGCCCGCGGGCCTGCCGGCTCGCGTGGGGCAGCTCGTAAACCTTGAGCCAGTACACCTTGCCCCGGTTGGAGAAGCACAGGATGGTGTCGTGGGTATTGGCGACGAATAGCCGATCGACGAAGTCCTCATCGCGCATGGAGGTGGCCGACTTGCCCTTACCGCCGCGCCTTTGCGCCGCATAAGCGTCCAGCGACTGCCACTTGACGTAACCGGCGTGGGACAGCGTCACCACAACGTCTTCCGGAGTAATCAGATCTTCGGGGTTAAAGCTCGCGTGATCGTGAACGATTTCGGTGCGGCGCTCGTCGCCGTACTGAGTCTTGAGCTCCACCAGCTCGCCGCGAATCACCGCCATCAGCGTGTCCGGATTGTTGAGGATCTCCAGCAGCTCTTCGATACGGGCGAGCACTTCGTCGTATTCCTTGAGAATCTTTTCCTGCTCGAGACCGGTCAGCCGGTGCAGGCGCAAATCCAGGATCGCCTGCGCCTGGGTGTCGGTGAGGCGGTAACCTTTATCGCCCAGCCCGAACTCTTTCGACAGCCCTTCGGGACGCGACAGCGCGGCGCCAGAGCGCTTGAGCATGTCCGCAACCGCGCCCGGTGACCATATCTGATCCATCAGCGCCTGCTTCGCCTCCGTAGGACTCGGCGACGCCTTGATCGCGGCGATTACCGGGTCGATGTTGGCCAGCGCGACTGCCAGGCCTTCGAGCACGTGGGCGCGGTCGCGCGCCTTGCGCAGGTCGTAGATGGTCCGCCGCGTGACCACCTCGCGGCGGTGACGCACGAAGGCTTCGATCAGCTGCCGCAGATTGAGCAGCTGCGGCTGCCCGTCCATCAGCGCCACCAGATTGATGCCGAAAACCGTCTGCAGCATGGTGTGCTGGTAAAGATTGTTCAGCACCACGTCCGGGGCTTCGCCGCGCTTGAGTTCGATGACCATGCGCATGCCTTCCTTGTCCGACTCGTCGCGAAGCTCGCTGATGCCGTCGATGCGCTTGTCCTTGACCAGCTCCGCGATCTTCCCAAGCAGCCGCGCCTTGTTGACCTGGAAGGGAAGCTCGGTAACCACGATGCGCTGGCGGTCGCCGTTGTCTCCGCCCTCGAAGTGCGCCTTGGCGCGGACGTAGATCCGGCCGCGGCCGGTGGCGTAGGCCTCGCGGATACCCTGGGCGCCGTTGATGATGCCGGCGGTGGGAAAATCCGGCCCCGGTATATGCGCCATCAGGCCGGGGATATCGATGGCGGGGTTGTCGATATAGGCGATGCAGGCGTTCACCACCTCGCCGAGATTGTGCGGCGGAATATTGGTGGCCATGCCCACGGCGATACCGGCGGAGCCATTGACCAGAAGATTCGGTAACCGGGTGGGAAATACCGAGGGCTCGGACTCCGACTCGTCGTAGTTGGGCGTGAAATCGACCGTTTCCTTGTCGAGATCGGCGAGCATCTCGTGGGCGATGCGCGCCATGCGCACCTCGGTGTAACGCATGGCCGCGGGGGGATCGCCGTCCACGGAGCCGAAGTTGCCCTGGCCGTCGATGAGCATCACGCGCATGGAGAACGGCTGCGCCATGCGCACCAGCGCGTCGTAGACCGCCGAGTCGCCGTGGGGGTGGTACTTGCCGATGGTGTCGCCCACCACCCGCGCCGATTTCTTGTAGGCCTTGTTCCAGTCGTTGCCGAGCACTTTCATCGCGAAGAGCACGCGCCGATGGACGGGTTTGAGGCCATCGCGCACATCGGGCAGCGCGCGGCCGACGATGACGCTCATGGCGTACTCGAGGTACGACTGTTTCATCTCGTCTTCGAGATTGACAGGTACGATCTCGCGTGCGATTTCGGCCATGGTGTCTTAAGGTCCGGACTGGCTTGGCTGGTGCGTCGGCGGGCCGCAATCTACCCGTGCCGGCACGAACGGTCGGTCATTCCCGGCTGGCTCGGATTGGGTCAGTTCGGCCGTGGCGACGTGGTGTCGAACGGGCTTGCGAGGCTCCCCCGGTGGCCTCCCTCAACCGCCAAAATGATACCACAGGGCTCGCTGCGACGCGTATACTTGGCCGCCGTCCGGGCCTGCCGGGCACCCTCGTCCTTGATCCCGACCGACCGACAGGAGGTTCCCCGCGATGCCGGAGTCGCTCAAGTCTTATATCGACCCCGAAAAGCTGTACCCGCTGGCGCTCGATTTCGCTGTCGGGCTCGTCTCGGCCGTAGTCATCTTCATCATCGGCCGCTGGGTCGCGAAGCTCATTGCC
>JBFIYQ010000029.1:0-13039 GCA_041605275.1 Gammaproteobacteria bacterium | reverse complement strand
GTGATCTCCACCGGCGGCACCGGAGTCACCGGACGCGACGGCACGCCCGAAGCGGTGCAGCCGCTGCTGGACAAGGAGATCCCGGGATTCGGCGAAATTTTTCGGGTGCTCTCCTACGAGCAGATCAAGACCTCGACGCTGCAGTCCAGAGCCATCGCCGGCGTCGCCAACGCCACCTATATCTTCTGCCTGCCGGGATCCTCCGGCGCCTGCCGGGACGCCTGGGACAAGATCATTTCCGCCCAGCTCGATTACCGCACCCGACCGTGCAATCTGGTGGAACTGATGCCCAGACTGCTGGAGCGTTGAGCCGGCCTTTCCCGCGCTCGCCCTCACTCGCCCGTTTGAAGCTGGTATATTGATAGCGATCAATCCGCTGGCGTTTGCAGTCGTTTAGCGTTACGGGGATTTTTTGTTCAGGGGCGCGAAGAGGGGGCGATGCAAACCACCAACAATGCGGCGACTCCGCCAGCGGCTTCCCAAGAGGCCGAAGGACGCCGGCGTGATCTACTCGCATTTCTCTTCCTCACGATTTTCCTCGCCCCGTTGCTCGCCGTTGCCGTGGTGGGCGGCTTCGGCTTCATGATCTGGATTTTTCAATTGTTCGCAGGCCCTCCCGGACCTCCGGGTGGCTGAGTTTTATTTCAACAGGTATCAACGCGCCAGCGTTAGCGGGGTGACCATGGAAAACGAAACCAGCCGGAGAAAATTCTTTGGCCTCAGGACGGCAACTATGGCGGGACGCCCTGACTCGAGTGGCATTCACGTGGCCGGGCTTGTAGTTCATACGCGCCCGGAAAGCCTCGAGCGCGTGCGCGCGGGACTCTCGCGCCTCTCCGGCGCCGAGGTCCACGCGGCCGACCCGCGGGGCAAACTGGTAGTCACACTGGAGGCAGCCAGCGACGGCGTCATCGCAGACTTGCTCAACACCATTCCCGAGATTCCAGGCGTAATCGCCTGTACGCTCGCACACCAGCACAGTGAGAGCGGCGAGGAGCAAACATCATGAAAACCACCCGCCGCAGTTTTATCAAGGCATCGGCCGCGGCCAGCGCTGCGGCGGCGGCCGGACTGCCGGTACCCGCGCAGGCAACAAACCTGATTACCGACTCGGAATACACGCGGATTAATTGGGCTAAAGCGCCCTGCCGATTCTGCGGAACCGGCTGCGGCGTTAACGTGGGAGTCAAGGACGGCCGGGTGGTGGCGACCCATGGCGACATTAAGTCGGAAGTGAACCGGGGTTTGAACTGTGTAAAGGGATACTTTCTTTCGAAAATTATGTACGGCGCGGATCGGCTGCAGACTCCGTTGCTTCGCATGAAGGACGGGCGCTTTGACAAGAACGGCGATTTTCAGCCGGTCACCTGGGACCAGGCCTTCGACATCATGGAGGAAAAGTTCAAAAAAGCGCTCAAAGAAAAGGGCCCGACCTCGGTGGGCATGTTCGGCTCGGGTCAGTGGACGGTGTGGGAAGGCTACGCAGCGGTCAAACTGTTCAAGGCCGGTTTTCGCTCAAACAATATTGACCCCAATGCACGCCACTGCATGGCTTCCGCGGTAGGCGGCTTCATGCGCACCTTCGGCATGGACGAGCCCATGGGCTGCTATGACGACATCGAAGCCGCCGATGCCTTCGTTTTGTGGGGCTCCAACATGGCCGAGATGCACCCCATTCTCTGGACTCGTCTCACCGACCGGCGATTGAGCGCGTCCCACGTGCAGGTTGCCGTGCTGTCGACCTTCGAGCACCGCTGTTTCGATCTGGCCGATCTGCCTGTGGTCTTCACGCCGCAGACAGATCTGGCAATTCTCAACTACATCGCCAATTACATCATCCAGAACGATATGGTCAACCGCGATTTCGTCAACCGGCACGTGAACTTCAAGCGCGGCAATCCGGATATTGGCTACGGACTGCGGCCCGAACACCCGCTTGAGAAAAAAGCCAAAAACGCTGACAAAGCGGGCGGCGCGAAGCCGATGACCTTCGAGGAATTTCGTACATTCGTTTCCGATTACGACGTCGATTCGGTCAGCAAACTTTCCGGCGTTTCCAAAGATAATCTTGAACGGTTAGCGAAGCTTTACGCCGATCCCAAGGTTAAAGTGACCTCCTTCTGGACAATGGGTTTTAATCAGCACACCCGGGGGGTCTGGTGCAATAACCTCATATACAACATCCATTTGCTCACAGGTAAGATTGCAACGCCTGGCAACAGTCTCTTCTCACTCACTGGTCAACCGTCGGCCTGTGGAACCGCCCGCGAGGTGGGTACCTTCGCTCACCGCCTACCCGCGGACATGGCAGTGGCTAACGAGAAACACCACGACTACGCGGAAAAGATCTGGAAGCTTCCTACGGGAACGATTCCAGATAAGCCCGGATATCACGCGGTATTGCAAAACCGCATGCTCCAGGACGGCAAGCTGAATGCGTATTGGGTGCAGGTCAACAACAACATGCAGGCCGCTGCCAACATCAACGACGAAGGCTACCCCGGCTACCGCAACCCCGAAAACTTTATCGTCGTGTCTGACGCTTATCCTACCGTCACCGCGCAGGCTGCGGATTTAATCCTGCCCACCGCCATGTGGGTAGAGAAAGAGGGCGCCTACGGCAACGCCGAGCGGCGCACCCAGTTCTGGCACCAGATGGTAAACGCACCGGGTGAGTCCCGTTCAGATCTCTGGCAGCTGGTGGAATTCTCCAAGCGGTTCAAAGTGGAGGAAGTGTGGCCAGCGGATCTCTTGGCGAAGGCGCCGCAGTACCGCGGCAAGACTCTGTATGACGTGCTGTTTGCTAATGGTCAGGTGGACAAGTATCCAAACACCGACCGTCATCCCGCCTACGCCAACGACGAGTCGCAACACTTCGGCTATTACATCCAGAAAGGCTTGTTCGAGGAGTACGCGAAATTCGGCCGCGGCAAGGCCCACGATCTGGCGGATTTCCACTCCTACCATCAGAGTCGCGGACTGCGCTGGCCGGTGGTCAAGGGCAAGGAGACGCTCTGGCGCTATCGCGAAGGCGCCGATCCCTACGTCCCGGAGGGAAGCGGATTTCGCTTCTACGGAAAGGAAGACGGCAAGGCGGTGATATTTGGTCTTCCCTACGAGCCGCCGGCGGAATCGCCTGACGGAGATTATCCCTTCTGGCTGGTGACGGGCCGGGTGCTTGAACACTGGCACTCGGGCTCCATGACCCGACGCGTGCCGGAACTTTATCGAGCAGTGCCAAACGCGGTGGTCTACATGCACCCCGACGATGCCACCGATCTCGGGATCCGACGCGGCACCGAAGTGCGGGTTGCTTCCCGCCGGGGCGAAATCCGTACTCGGGTGGAAACGCGCGGACGGAATAAGCCACCGCGCGGCCTGGTGTTCGTGCCCTGGTTCGACGCCAGCCAGCTCATTAACAAAGTGACGCTCGACGCCACCGATCCGATCTCCAAGCAGACCGACTTCAAGAAATGCGCGGTCAAGATTCTCAAGGTCTAGGACATCCATGACCAAACTGCATTACATATCAGCGCTCTTACTGGTTATGTTTTTTTCCGTAGCCGCTGCCGAGCGCAGCATCGACGCCATGCGCGGTGATTCACCAATTGCCGAAGAGGCCGAACCGCCGCGCATGCCTCAGGAAGACAACACGGATATCAAGCGCGCCCGCAACTACCCAATGCAGCCGCCGATAATTCCGCACAAGACCGATGGTTACCAGGTGGATCTCAATTCCAACAAGTGCCTCACCTGCCACAGCCGCCGGCGCACGGAAGAATCGCAAGCGCCGATGGTCAGCGTTACGCACTATATGGACCGGGACGGCAATTTTCTGGCCGAGGTTTCTCCGCGACGATACTTCTGCAACCAGTGCCACGTGAACCAAACCAACGCGCGACCGTTGATTGAGAACACCTTCCAGGATATCGACGCGATTTTGCGGGAGCGCGTCAAAGCCCGGTGACAGAAGAGGATACGAAATGAAACGCTGGCTGCTCGATTGGTGGCGCACCCTCTCTACGCCAAGCCGGTATTTCAGCCTCGGTTTTCTTACCGTCGGCGGCTTTGTTGCCGGCGTGATCTTCTGGGGGGCGTTTAATACCGCGCTCGAAGCGACCAATACGGAAACTTTTTGCATCGGCTGCCACGAAATGCACGACAACGTTTACCAGGAGCTCAAGCCCACGATTCACTACACCAATCGCTCCGGTGTCCGCGCCACCTGTCCGGATTGCCATGTTCCTCACGAATGGACCGATAAGATCGCGCGAAAGATGCAGGCCTCCAAAGAAGTCTGGGGCTGGGTATTCGGCACCATCAACACCAGGGAAAAATTCCTCGAAAAGCGCATCGAGCTTGCCAAGCGCGAGTGGCTGCGGCTCAAGACCAACGACTCGCTCGAATGTCGCAACTGCCACGATTTTCAATACATGGATTTCACCCGCCAGAGCCAGCGCGCCGAGCGCGATCATGCAACCGTTCTCGCCAGCGGCGAGAAGACCTGTATCGACTGTCACAAGGGAGTCGCCCACAAGCTGCCCGATATGGCTGACGTCAAGGGCTGGTAGCGCCAAATTTCTCCACATATCCTTCGCCTCTTGCCGCCGAGACGACGCCGGAACCCTCGCGTAGAATTGTGGTCTCATCCAGGGGCTCGCGGCCAGCGCGCCCCTGTCTGTGTCACATTCGAGTAATTAACGGGGAGACAAGAATGACATTTACCAGACCCTTGTATCTGGCGCTTTCACTTGTCATGGCGGCGGCGCTTTTGCCGCTCGGCTCAGCTGCGATCGCGGCGGAATACAAAATCGATCCGGCGCACTCCTTCGTCGAATTCCGCGCCAACCATCTCGGCTACAGCTGGCTCTACGGGCGGTTCAACATCGTCTCCGGCGAGTTCTTTCATGATTCGGCGAACCCCTCGGCCAACAGCATCACCGTGGAGGTGGACACGTCGACGGTGGATACCCGCCACGCCGAGCGTGACAAGCATTTAAGAAGCGGCGACTTTCTGGACGTCGTGAAACATCCAAAGGCAACGTTCAAGAGTACGAAATACGAAGGCACCGCGGAGTCCGGCAAGCTTCATGGGGAACTCACAGTACACGGCGTCACGCGGCCGGTGGTTTTTGAAATCACCAAGATGGGTGAGGGTCCGGATCCCTGGGGCGGCTACCGAGCAGGATTCTCCGGAAACTACACGCTGACACGAAAGGACTTTGGTATCGACTACGACCTCGGTCCGGCCAGCACCACCGTGGAGCTCACGCTGGGCGTCGAGGGCGTTCGAAAGAAGTAGTCACGCTACCAGAGCATACGCCGGAGCGTGCCGTCCCGGTCGACGAACTGGTGCTTGAGGGCGAAGAATGCGTGACCCACCATCAGCGCGCCGGTGCCGTAGGACAGCCAGAAGTGGAGCTCGATGGCGAGATCTCGAACAAGCTCGCTTACGGGGAAAAATGCCGCCACCTCGAACAGTCCAAAAACCGAGATACCGTCGCCGGCGGACGTCGAAATCATGTAGCCGGTGGCGGGTATCAGCAGCATGAGCAGGTAAAAGAGGTGGTAGACCGAAGTTGCCGCGACGCGCTCCCAGGGCTTAATGCTTGAGGAAAAATCGGGCCTGCCTTCGTAGGCCACCCAGGCAATCTTAACCGCCGCAACGGCGAGCGCCGCCATGCCCAAGGATTTGTGCAGCTCCAGCGATCGGTTGTACCAGCGATCGTAGTAGCTTAGGTCCACCATCCACCAGCCGAGCCAGATAAGGCCGATGATCAGCAGCGCGATAATCCAGTGAAGAATTCGCGTAATCGCGCTGTATTCCGTTGTGCCGCTTGGCGGCACCTTATGACCTTGCTTTAACAAGCCGGCAGCGGCCGATCAGTGGTCGAAGCGGCCGTGTTGAAGAAAAAAAACCGTCTGCCGGATCACTTCGTCGCTGCTCATGATAAAGGGGTGGGAGTGGGGAAGCGCGAGAAAGTCCCTCATCCCGCTCAGCTTCGCCCGGTCCACAGAAACCTTGCCATCGTCGGGTCCCGGGATCAGCCAAGAGTTGATCGGGTTCACGGTGGCGGTTCCTGTGATGACGCCGACCTCGAACTTCACCGGACCGAGCTTCAGCGGCACGCTGTCGGCGTCCGTGCCGAGCTGCTGGCCCGTTGGCCCGGTAATCCATTGATAAAGCGTAATGCCTTTGAGCTCGTCCACCAGCTCCGATCCGCGGCTGGGCGGACTCAGCATCACCGCTCGATGTACGGTTCCTGCTCCCTTCTCCTTGGCATAGGCTCGAACGAGGATCCCGCCGAGTGAGTGGGTGACGAAATTCAGCTCGGACTCTCCCCCGGAACAGCAACGGTCGATTTTCTCGCTGACGATCTGCAGCAGCTCATCAAAGGGATAATCGGTTGACGGGTAGTCGATGTTTTCTACCTTGTAACCCGCGTCTGTCAGCGCTTCCGCCATGTCGTTCATCGATCGAGAGGTGCGCCCAAGACCGTGAAGCAGGACGACGGTCCGCTGCACGCCGGCCGACGTCGACGGCTCTGATTGCGCGAATAAGGGGACGCTCGAGAGCAGAAGCGCAAACAGGCAGCGCCGCGCCGCCCAGCTCGCGCGTGACGCGTAATGCGCAACATTGTCTTTAATTAAAAACAAACCGGAATCGCGCATTACGGGTCACCGTTGCAGCTCAGGCAGATTACGAAACAGCTCCAGAGCCTCAGGGTTAGCCAGCGCCTCCTTGTTCTTCACCTCCCGCCCGTGGACGATGTCGCGCACGGCCAGCTCGGTGATCTTGTTGCTCTTGGTGCGGGGAATATCTGTGACCTGGACGATACGAGCCGGAACGTGGCGCGGGGTGGTGTTGGCCCGAATCTGGTCGCGGATCTTTTTGCGCAGGGCGTCGTCCAGCTTTCTTTCGTCTCGAAGCACCACGAACAGCACCACGCGCACGTCGCCCTCCCAGTCCTGTCCGATCACCAGCGATTCCAGCACCTCCTCCAGCTGCTCCACCTGGCGGTAGATCTCCGCGGTGCCGATACGTACGCCGCCGGGATTGAGCACCGCGTCGGAGCGGCCGTACACCACCATGCCTCCTCGCTTGGTCACGCGCACGTAGTCGCCATGGCACCAGACGTTGGGATACTTCTCGAAATACGCCGCGCGGTATCGGCTTCCGTCGCTGTCGTTCCAGAAGCCCACGGGCATGGAAGGGAAGGCGGCCGTGCATACCAGCTCGCCCTGCTGCTCGATCACCGGCCGGCCTTCGTCGTCGTAGGCTTCCACCTTGAGGCCGAGTCCGAGACACTGGATTTCGCCCCGGTAAACGGGAAGCATGGGGTTGCCCAGGGCAAAGCAGGAAATGATGTCGGTGCCGCCGGTGATGGACGAGAGGCAGAGATCTTCCTTTATGCCCTGGTAGACGAAATCGAAGCTCTCCGGCACAAGCGGAGAGCCGGTGGAGAGCAGGCTCTTTAGTGATCTTAGCTTGTGGCTTTTCTTCGGCTCCAGCCCCGCTTTTTTAACCGCGTCGATGAATTTTGCCGAGGTACCGAATATATCGAGGTCGACCTCATCGGCAATGTCGAACAAGCGGTTGCCGTCGGGATGGAATGGAGAGCCGTCATAGAGCATCAGCGTCGCGCCGCTGGCGAGCCCAGAAACCAGCCAGTTCCACATCATCCAGCCGCAGGTGGTGAAATAAGTCAGCAGGTCGCCTGATTTCAGATCCGTGTGGAGCTGATGCTCTTTTAGATGCTGGATCAGCGTTCCGCCGGCGCCGTGAACGATGCACTTGGGCGCGCCCGTGGTGCCGGAGGAAAACATGATGTAGAGCGGATGATCGAAGGCCAGATGCTCGAACTCGATGTCCGCTGCCGGGTAATCCGCGGCGAAGTCTTCCAGGCTCACCGCATTGCTCAGCCTGCTCAGGTCCGGCGAGTCGCCGGAGTATGAGGCCACCACCACGCGCTCGACGCTCGGGATCTGCTTGAGGATCTCGGGGACCCGGCTCAAACACTCGAACCACTTGCCGTTGTAGCGGTAGCCGTCGGCACAGAACAGAACCTTCGGCTCGATCTGGCCGAAGCGATCGACCACGCCGCGCACACCGAAGTCCGGCGAGCAAGACGAGAAGGTCGCGCCGACGCTTGCGGCGGCGAGCATCGCCATGACGGTCTCCGGCATATTCGGAAGGTATGCGGCCACCCGATCGCCGGGAACCACTCCGGCGGCGCGCAGCGCCTGGGCCAGACGCGACACCGTGTCGTAGAGCTCTGAAAAGCTGACGCTGCGCTTTACCGCATTCTCGCCGTAAAAAATCAGCGCCGTCTCATCGTCGCGCCGGCGCAGCAGATTCTCGGCAAAATTTAGCCGGGATTGCGTGAACCAGCGCGCCCCGGGCATGCGGTCACCATTCTCCAAAATGACCTCCCCCTTCTTGGAGGCCACGACCCCGCTGAAATCCCAGAGCGCGTCCCAGAACGCTTCGCGATGTTCAACCGACCAGCGATGCAGGGAAGCATAGTCCGATTCGTCCACGTCGTGCTTATCACCGACATAGTCGGCGAAACGTTTCAGATTGGATTTGGCGATGCGCTCCGCGGAGGGGCGCCAAAGTGGCTCCGACATGAGTGCTCCTAACTGCCGTTGCGGATTGTAATTGCTTCGGCCGGTTTCCTTCGATCCGGTGAAATACTCTCCGAAAAATTTGGCCGGGCAACGGGAGAGAAAATCATGCCTCGATCTCTACCGCAGGCAAATGTCGCTTTGTGCCGTCGGGGTTCAGAGCTACAAAGGTGAAAATGCCCTCCGTCACTTTGAGACTCTTGATCTCTGTGCCTTCGCGGTAGCGCCGAACCCAGGTTTCCACGTGGACGGCGATGGAGGTATTGCCCGTGCGCACCACGCGGCAGTAGCAGCTAACCTGGTCCCCGACGTAGACGGGACGGTGAAAGCTCATGGCCTCCAGACCCACCGTCGCCACGCGGCCACGAGCCAGCTGGATGGCATAGCTGCCCGCCGCCAGGTCCATCTGCGCCAGCAGCCAGCCGCCGAAAATATCTCCATAGGCGTTGGTGTCCGCGGGCATCGCAATAGTTCGAAGCTCCGCGATGCGGTCCGGGAGGCTTTCGGCTTGATCCATAGACATGCTCCTTGTGTTTTTCGGCGCTCGCCGCCGGGTTCGGCGCGAGGCTTGTTTTCAGATCTGGATTCCGTAGGCTCGTCAGCTTAAACCACCGCAATGCTGTGTTCACCCGGCGGCAGACGCCGTTTCGCAACAGAGTCTGAGGAGCCTTCCGAGATGCCCGACCATGCGCGTTCCACCAGTGCCTACGAGACGGACCTGGACAAGACGCCGGCGAACTACGTTCCGCTGTCCCCCTTGAGCTTTATACGGCGGGCCGCGGCGGTCTACCCGGACCACCCGGCGCTGGTCTACAACGGCCGGGAAACGAGCTGGTCTAATACCTACGCCCGCTGCCGGCGGCTGGCCTCGGCCCTCGCGGCCCGCGGCATCGGCCCGGGGGATACCGTCGCGGTGATGGCGCCGAACATTCCCGCCATCTACGAGGCCAGCTTTGCGGTGCCCATGCTTGGCGCCGTGCTCAATACGCTCAACGTCCGCCTCGATGCCGCCACCATCGCCTACAGCCTGGGGCACGGCGAGGCCAAGGCGTTGCTTAGCGATACCGAGTTTTCTTCCGTCATCGCAGAAGCGGTTTCGAGACTCGAGAATCCGCCGCTGATCATCGACGTGGATGACGCCGCCGGCCCCGGCGGCGATCGCCTGGGAGCACTGGAGTACGAGGACTTCCTGCTCGAGGGCGATCCCGAATACTACTGGCGCCTTCCGGAGGACGAGTGGCAGGCCATCTCGCTCAACTACACCTCCGGAACCACCGGCAAGCCCAAGGGCGTCGTTTACCACCACCGGGGCGCTTACCTCAACGCCATCAGCAATATTCTCGGCTGGAACTTAGGCGCACACCCGGTGTATTTGTGGACCCTGCCCATGTTTCACTGCAACGGCTGGTGCTTTCCCTGGACGCTGGCATGCGTAGCAGGCACCAGCGTTTGCCTGCGCAAGGTGGAGGCGAAAGCCATATTCGACGCCATTGCCGATAACGGCGTGACCCACTTCTGCGGGGCGCCCATCGTGCTCGGTATCGTCCTGAACGCGAAACCCGAGGAGCAGCGCAAGTTCAGTCGCACGGTGGAGGTGATGACCGCGGCCGCGCCGCCCCCGGCGGCCGTGCTCAAGGCCATGGAGGGGGCGGGCTTTCACATGACCCACGTGTACGGACTCACGGAGACCTACGGACCCGCCGTGATCTGCGCCTGGAAGAGCGAGTGGGATCGCTTGCCCGTGGACGATCGGGCGGCCATGAAAGCCCGCCAGGGCGTGACTTATCACGCCCTGGAGGATCTCGAGGTGATGGACCCGGAATCCATGATACCGGTGCCTCGCGATGGTCAAACCATGGGCGAGGTCATGTTCCGGGGTAACATCGTCATGAAGGGCTATCTGAAGAACCCGGAGGCAACGCAGAAATCCTTCTCCGGCGGCTGGTTTCATTCCGGCGATCTTGGCGTCATGCATCCGGATGGTTACATCCAGCTCAAAGATCGATCCAAGGACATCATCATCTCGGGAGGAGAGAACATTTCATCCATCGAAGTGGAGGACACTCTTTACCGTCATCCGGCGGTGCTCGAGGCCGCGGTGGTGGCGCGACCGGATCAAAAATGGGGTGAAACCCCTTGCGCATTCGTGACGCTGAAAGACGGCGCCAGCGGCGTCACCGAGTCGGACATCATTGAGTTCTGTCGCGAAAACATGGCGCGGTTCAAGGCGCCGAAGACCGTGGTCTTCGGACCCCTGCCGAAAACCTCCACGGGAAAGATTCAGAAGTTCAAGCTGAGAGAGCAGGCCGAAAAGCTGTCATCAGCGGAATGAGATCCCATGACCACCTTTGACGACACCCGCGGATTACCGGTCACCGCCGCCAGCGCCGAGGCGGTGCGGCACTATGACGGAGTCATGGACGCCTACCTGCATTTCGCCAGAGATACGGGCGCACATCTCAAACGGGCCCTTGGGGCCGATCCGGGCTTCGCGCTAGCTCACTGCACCAAAGGTTACTTTTTCCAGCTTTTCTGCAACCGTGCGCTGGACGCGAAGGCGCGCCAGAGTCTGGACACCGCCCGCTCCCTTTCCCAGAAGAACGAGCTGACGCCGCGAGAGGAGCTGCATGTTCACGCGCTCGCCTGCTGGATTGCGGGCGACCTCACCGGCGCCGCGGCGTGCTGGGACAGCATTCTCATGGCGCACCCGCGGGACATCCTGGCTTTGAGGCTGGTGACCTATATCCGTTTTTATCTTGGCGAATGCACGCAGATGCGGGACTCGGTGGCGCGGGTCCGCCACGCCTGGGACGAGGCCGTGCCCGGGTGTGCGGCCGTTCTCGGCATGCACGCCTTCGGCCTGGAAGAAACCGGTGACTACGACTCGGCGGAGCGGGAGGGCCGCCGGGCGGTTCAGCTGGACCCGGAGGATCTTTGGGCGGTGCACGCGGTGGCCCACGTGATGGAGATGCAGGATCGACGGAGAGAGGGCGCGGCCTGGCTCGAGAACTGCGCCCGACACTTCGGACGCGGGAATAATTTCGTCTACCACCTGTGGTGGCACTTGGCGCTTTTTTACGTTGAGCTGGAGGACTTTGACCGCGTATTGACGCTATACGACGAGCAGGTGCGCTCGGACACGAAGTCTGACGAGTACCTGGATATCTGCAACGCCGCGTCCCTGCTCTGGCGGCTTCAGGAGCGTGGGGTCCAGGTGGGCGATCGCTTTACCGAGCTTGGAGAAAAATCGGCGGCGCGCATCGGCGATCAGCTTATGGTTTTCACCGACGCGCATTTCGTGCTCTCTTTGGCCGGGGCAGGCAGCGCCGAGCCGCTGGCGGAGATGCTGCGCTCCATGCGAGACAGCGCCGGAAGTCCCAGAGTGACGGAATCGATGATCTCTGCCGAGGTGGGACTCCCTCTCTGCGAGGCCGTCGCCGCCTGGTACGAGTCCCTTTACGAGCTGGTGGTGGACCGGCTGATGCCGGTGCGATACCAGATCCAGCGCATCGGCGGCAGTCACGCCCAGCGCGATTTGTTCTGGCAAATGCTGATCGCCGCGTGCTTGCGCTGCGGTCGTCTTAAAGAGGCCCGCGCGCTGCTTTGCGAGCGCACCGCGCTTAAACCCAAAAACGTGTGGAGCTGGCGACGCTACGCCGATACGCTGGAGGCGGCGGGGGAATTGGATGAGGCCGCCGAGGCAAGGAAGAAAGCGGAAGCGTTGTTGGCGGCGTAGAGGTGACGCGTAACGCGTAACGAGATTAGGTGATTACTGACTGGTGATTAGTGGCGTGTGAGTCGACGACTCGCCCGACGAAACGTATCAGCGGCTAATTACTAATCACGAATCACTGTTCCCGACGTACGGCATACGCTATCTCCTGCCTATCACCTGCTACCCACCGCTGTTCCACTTCTTATTCGCTTCTAGGAACGCCCGGGTGTGGAATTCGGCCTGTTCCGCTGCATAAGCATATGTTCGGCCCACGGGACAAGCGCGGCGGGCAAGGCAGCCACCAGTGAGACATTCCGCGCCCGCCGCGGCATCCACGTGGGCCACGCAGCGAGGCACGTCGTAACCCGACTCGCTGAAGGCATTCACCGGACAGGTGCCGAGACACGGACGATCGGCGCAGCTATCGCACGGGCGCTCGGCATTTTCCATCGGCGGTAACTCGATGCGCGTGGCAAATGCAAGGGCGCTGCGATAAGCGTGCCACAACCCGTACTCGGCGTGTATAAGCGGTCCGATGGGTGACGGCCAAACCGATTCCGCCTTCTGCGCCCACCTGAGAAACGGTAGAAAAGGCGGTCCGGTGAAAGGGTAAAGCGCCCTGGCATCGAGGTTCTGCGCCAGCTCGCCCACCACGCGGCGAGTGTAGGAATTCAGCGGATCGATGGAGAGCCGCCT
>JBFIYQ010000028.1:0-13064 GCA_041605275.1 Gammaproteobacteria bacterium | reverse complement strand
TCTCCCGGGTCAGATATTCCACCGGCGACTTGCCGTCCACCCGCGCGAGGGTGAGCCCCGGGAGCAGCCGGGCGGTGCGCGCCTCCAGCGCCGCCTCCGGCTCCCAGCAAACGGCGGCAACGTACGCCGCGCGAAGGGCCTCAAAGGCCCGCGCCAGATGCTCGCGGGCGCGCCTCACCACGAGTCCTTTGAGCAGCAGGTGGTTGAGACAAAACGCCAGGTCAAAGGCCGGGTCCCCGTACCAGGCGCACTCCGCATCGAGAAACACCGGACCGGAAGTTCCGGCAAGAATGTTCTTGGGACTCACGTCGCCGTGAACCAGCACCCGGCGGACCCCCGCCGTGGTGTTTGCGAGTCCCTCCAGAATTCCGCCCACCTCCGGATGCTTGGCGGCCGCGGCGATGAGATAGGGCTCCAGCCGGATGGCGTAAAAATTTTCGTCGGTGCGAAACGCAGCGGCGAAGTCGTCGCTGTCGGCGCTGTCGGCGTGGATTCGTCCGAGCACAGCCCCTACCTCCCGGGCGAAGTCGGCGCTCACCTCGGCCTCCATCAGCTGCTTCTTCCACAGGGGATAGCGGTCCGGGCTCAGAAAGGCCATGGCGAAGGTGAAAGTCTCGGGGTCCTCGCCCAGCACCGGCGGCGCCGCGCCGGGGACGATGGCATCGGCCGCCCGCATCCATGCCACCTCGTAGCTGTTCCGCTCCACCGGAACGCGCCACTCCGCCTCGACCTTGAGCCTGGGTAAAGCCCGTTTGACGCATATCGGGCCGGACTCCAGATCCACCCGCCAGATATCCGACGACACCCCCCCGGTCAGGGCGGTTCCCGTCAGCGGATCGCCGGGGGTCGCCAGACCCATCCGGACCAAAGCGTCGCTGAGCGCCTTGGGCAGCGCGCAATCGCCCTGCTGAGTCGGCTTAAGTGGCGCGGTTGTCATCGGGAGTGAGCACTGAAATTCCGGGGAGCATGGCGGCTCGACAGGGCGGGATTATGACCAAAGCGGTGACGGCCCGGTACCTGGACGGGGCGGGCTGTGCGCCGCCGGTTCCGTTCGTCCGCTCCAAGGGTCCACTCGTCCGATGAGCGTGTCCCGGCGCCGGCCGGGCGTCTTAACTTGAGGAAATAACCATATCAAGGGGAACGACTTTGGCTACCATCCACCCGCGCTGGACCGAGGACGAGCTTCGGAAGGAAATCGAGCGATTGCGCGAACGCATATCGCAGATTTCTGAGTCCGCCAACTCCAGCGCCCGAGCGGCGGTCTCCTATCTAAACCAGATGCTCAGAGACCGGCGCGCCGAGCTGGCCTCCATGCGGCGCCGGCGCGTGCACTGAACCCGCGGCCGGGGCCCATCCGCCTGTTCAACTCCGCCGGCCCTGACCCGTCGGCGGCCCGGCCTCGTATTGTCTGACTGCGGCCGCCCCCGGACCGGACGTCGCAGATTTCTGGCATCGTCCCCTTTGCCCCGCCTGACTACCTCTTGTCTGTTTCGCGCGCATCGCCACCCGAACATTCCCATTTGAGTCGTACGCCCGGGGCTGTTCGAATACGCTCCTGGTCCGCACGCCCCGGCCGCCGGGGCCTGAGGAAAATAAACGGGAGTGCAACGGGGGTTCGAGCATGCGGCCGCTCACTGGCGTCACGGTTATCGATTTCTCTACCCTTTTGCCGGGGCCCCTGGCGAGCCTGGTGCTGGCCGAGGCCGGCGCCGAGGTCATCAAGGTGGAGCGGCCGGGGGGCGAGGCCATGCGCGGCTTCGGCACGCCGTTTGGCAAAACCACCGTCGAGTACACGCTGCTCAACCGGGGGAAGCGCAGCATCGAGCTGGACCTCAAAAGTCCCGGAGCCCGCGAGCGGCTTGCGCCTTTGATTGCGCGCGCCGACGTTCTCATCGAGCAGTTCCGCCCGGGGGTCATGGCAAGGCTCGGGCTTTCATACGAAGCGCTCAAAGAGCGAAATCCTAAGCTGATCTACTGCGCGCTCACCGGCTATGGTCAGTCCGGGCCCAAGTCCGGAACGGCGGGTCACGACCTCAACTATCTGGCCGAGACCGGGCTGCTGCGGCTCGGCGGCGATACCGAAGGCAATCCCGTCATCCCGCCGGCGCTGATCGCCGATATCGGCGGCGGCGCGTATCCCGTCGTCATCAACATCTTGTTGGCGCTGCGCCAGCGGGAGATGGATGGCCGGGGCCGTTTTCTCGACATCGCCATGAGCGACCACCTGTTTCCCTTCCAGTACTGGGCCCAAGGTCTGTGGGAAGCGACCGCTCGGGCGCCTCGACCCGGCGGAGAACTGCTGACCGGAGGCTCGCCCAGATACCAGCTCTACCGCACCCGCGACGGAAAGTATCTGGCCGCGGCGCCGCTGGAGCAGCGCTTCTGGGACAACTTCTGCGATGCCATCGAGCTGGACCCGCCGCTGAGGCAAGATGGAGACGATCCGCAGGCCACCAAGACGGCGGTGGCGGCCATTATCCAGACGCGAACGGCCTCAGAGTGGATGCAGGTATTCGCCGGCCGGGACGCCTGCGTCTGCGTGGTGGCGGACATTGGCGAGGCCATGGTCGATCCCCAATTCGTCAGTCGCGGATTGTTTTCCCATCGCGCCGGCGACGAAAATAACAGCCTGACCGCGGCGGCGGTTTCGCTTTCGCCTGAGTTCCGTTTGCCCCCGGCCACCGTGGGCGCGCCGGAGTTGGGTGAAGCCAACGACGAGTATCTGCATCCACATAAGGAGGAGCGCTGATGCGCGCCGTGATTGTCGAACAGTTCGGGCCTCTGGAAAACGCCGTGGTCAAGGACGTGGAGCCGCCGGTACCCGGGCCCAAGCAGGTGCTCATCGAGGTGCGCAACGCCGGGGTGAATTTTCCTGACTTGCTGATGATCTCCGGCGCATATCAGGTCAAACCCGAGCTGCCGTTCAGCCCAGGCATGGAAGTCTCCGGCGTCGTCTCTGCGGTGGGCGAAAACGTAGAGCACATCTCTATCGGACAACGGGTCGCCGCCCACGTGGGTTACGGCGCCTACGCCGAGCAGACGCTGGCCCCGGAGGCCAGCTGCTATCCGATTCCCGACGACATGTCTTTCGAGCACGGAGCTGCGCTGGGACTGGTCTATCAGACCGCCCACTTTGCGCTCACCGAGCGCGCCCACGTGAGCGCGGGAGAGCGGGTGCTGGTGACCGGCGCCGCGGGGGGCGTCGGCACGGCGACGGTGCAGCTGATCAAAGCCTACGGCGGGATCGCTTTTGCCGGCATCCGTCGCGCGGAACAGGAGGCCGGCGTGCGCGAGGCGGGCGCCGACCACGTGATCCAGCTCGAGGGAGAAAATCTTTACGACGGTCTGAGAGATCAGGTGCATCAGATCACCAACGGTCACGGCGTCGACTTGGTCGTCGAAACCGTCGGCGGCGGCGTCTTCGATGCGTCTTTACGGGCGCTCGCCTGGGGAGGACGAATGATTGTGGTCGGTTTCGCCTGCGGCGAGATCCCCAGCGTCAAGGTCAACTACCTGCTGCTTCGGAATCTGAGCGTCATCGGCCTGCACTGGGCGGACTATTTGCGGCGAGAGCCTCAGTGGGTGCGGCGGATCCAGAATGATCTGTACTCGCTTTATGCTCAGAAAAAGATACGTCCCCAGATTATGGGGGTGCACAGGCTGGAGGATTTTCAGACCGCGCTCGAGGCCATCAAGGCCGGCCGCGTCCAGGGCAAGGTGCTGCTGGCAATGGCCTGAGCGCGATAGAGGCGACGCTATTTGTCTCGCCGCTTAGCGGTCAGTCAGCTCTTTTTTGCCATCAGCCTTTCGTGCATTTCCGCGTTCCACTGGGGACCGGGCGGCGGTGCGCCCTTTTCCAGCGCGTCGCGAAAATACTGCGGCACGCCGAAGGCGCCCGCGTGCAGCTCGGGGTTGTAGAAGCGGGTTGAGATCTTTTGCGCTGAAAAGCGCTTCGTAATGATCTCGATCGGCTGCTTGGCGAGACTGGCGTCGTCGCTTGCGAAATAAAACATCATCGCGCCGCCCACGTAGGTGGGTACGGCGGCACAGTAGAAATCCACCGCGGCAAACACCCGGCGCAATCGCTCATTGATCTGTACCGCCTCGTCGGTCTGAAACCAGCCGACCCCGCTGTGACCCACCATGATTCCGCGCTCGCCAAGACAGCGGCGGCAGGCGGCATAAAAGTCCTCGCTGTAGAGCACTTCCCCCGGACCCACTGGATCGGTGGAGTCGCAGACGATGACGTCGAAAGTTTCCTGACTTTCCTTGACGAAGCGATAGCCGTCGTCGATGACGACATTCGCCTTGGGATTGTCGAAAGCGCCGCTGGAATGCCCTGGCAGATAGGTCTTGCACATGTCGATGACCGACCCGTCGATCTCCACCTGGGTGACGGACTCCACCTCAGGATGCTTGAGCGCTTCGCGCAGCGAGCCGCCGTCACCGCCGCCGACTATGAGTACCCTCCGCGCGTTGCCGTGGGCGATCACCGGCACGTGAATCATCATCTCGTGATAAATGAATTCGTCTCGTTCAGTCGTCTGAACGATTCCGTCTAAGGCCATGACCCTGCCGAACGCGCGGTTCTCGAAGATGATGAGATGCTGATGTTCCGTGTCGCTCTCGAACAGCACCCGTTCTACTTCGAAGTGCTGCCCGTAGCCGTCGAAAAGCGTTTCCAGAAATTGTCTGCTCATTGGGCTGGGTTTCTCTAACGCTTGCGCTGGGAAAATCCGGTCCGGGGCAAGTTCCCCGATATGCGGAGCGGGCTGCGGGGCTTTCGCCTACAAGGGTTGTCCCAGCGGACATAGCTCCATAAAAATCAATATGTTGTGAACGATCTCCACTTTGATCGGACCGAATCTTTGACTCAAAGAAACCGTTCGTCGAATTCCGCCGGCGGTTCTAATCAATAATCGCGAACAAACGCACCGCGAGTGTGCCATCAAACGGCCGCCGCGCCATCCCCTGGCGCCCCCTCCATGAATAAATATCTCCTGCTATTCGGCTGTCTATACTTGCTTCCATCGACAAGGAATTGATGGACCAAATGCGACTCTGTTCGCGATTCTCGATCACCCGGCGGTTCTCTCGCCCAGGCGCTCGCCGGGCCCTCGGAATTCCCGTTTGCTCCAGCCGTGCCTGCAGGAATTCTCGCGGGCCTTTTCTCGTGGTGGCGGCCGTCCGGTTCGATAAGCGACCCGGCCGGGCTCGCCAACTGGCAATCGCAAAACGGCTCGTTCTCTCGGGAATCTGAAATGATCTGGGAATCCGTATATCTCATGACGGCTATCGATGCCCTGATCGTTTTCTCGGCCGTTTATCTGATCGCTGCGCTCTATAAAAACTACCGCGCGACCAAAGCTCTTGGCCTCACGTTAGGCGTCAATTTCATACTCGCAGGAATTATTGCAATCGCTCTATTTTATCTACTCGACCTTTTGACAATGCACCTTGTGCCGCTGATGTCGTCACACGAGTACGCAATGGCAGTAATGACTGATTTACATCTGAATTGGAGCTGGTTGAATACGCTGTTCGCAATAGGTTCCGTCAGTATTGGTCTCTCTATCGTACTTCAACGTGTAATCCCGAAGGCTTCTTTTAATTTAGAACGTCTCGAGGGGAAGGTGGAGGAACGTACCGCGGATCTGATGGCAATCAACACTGAGCTGCAACAAAGCGAACAGCGGTACCGCACTGTAGTAGAAGACATGCCGGCCCTGATCTGTCGCTTTCTATCCGACGGAACGCTCACTTTTGTTAACCAGCAATACTGCCGCTATTTCGACAAGAGGAAGGACCAGTTGATCGGATTCAACTTTTTTCAATTTGTCCCCGAAGAAGACCGGGAGGATGTCAGAAAACATTTTTCCTCGCTCACTGCCGCAAAACCGGCCGTTACTTACGAGCACAAAGTCACGGCGCCGGACGGGACGACGCGGTGGCAGCGATGGACCGACCGAGCCCTTTTTGACGAGAGTGGTCGGCCAACGGAGTATCAATCGATTGGGGAGGACATCACCGAGAGCAAAATCCAAGAAAAAGTGCTGCAGGAGAGCGAGGAGCGCTTCCGGAATCTGATCGAAGGCTCGGTTCAGGGAATTTACATCCACCGCGATTTTAAACCCTTATTCGTCAACCAGGCGTTCGCCAACATTCTTGGTTATGAATCCGCGAACGAGCTCCTCGCGAGCGTAACCTCCATCGATGAGCACCATGCCCCGCACGAGCGCGCGCGTTTGCGCGGTTACAAGGAAATGCGACTCCAGGGAAAGGAGGTGCCCGTTCGTTACGAATATGAAGCGCTTCGCAAGGACGGCAGCGTCGTAACATTGCAGAATGCCGTCAGGGTCATCAATTGGCAGGGCGAACCCGCCATACAGAGCACGGTCATTGACGTCACCGAGGCCCGCGAGCTCTCCGAGCAGCTATCCTATCAGGCCAGCCATGATGCCCTCACGGGCCTGCTCAATCGGAGAGCCTTTGAGCAACGTTTGCAGCAGTTGCTGGAGACCGCCCAAACGGAAAGGATCGAGCACGTATTCTGTTACCTGGATCTCGATCAATTCAAGGTGATTAACGACACCTGCGGGCACGTCGCTGGGGATGAGCTGCTGCGACAGCTCGGGCAGCTGTTAAACGAAACCATCCGGGACCGGGACACTTTAGCCCGACTCGGCGGCGACGAGTTCGGAATTTTGCTCGAGCGCTGCTCGATCAAAGAAGCAGCGCGAGTGACTACTGCCGTTCAGAATGCGATCGAGCGCTTCCGGTTCTACTGGGAAGAGAAAAGCTTCAATATCGGTATCAGCATCGGCGTCGTGCCGATTAACCAATCCAGTGAAAATATGGCGGGCGTGCTAAGCATGGCGGACGCCGCATGTTACGCAGCCAAGGACGCGGGGCGAAACCGCACTCACATATACGCCCCGGACGATACGGAACTCGCGAAGCGGCGAGGAGAGATGCACTGGGTTGCGGAAATTAACCGCGCACTCGAGGAGAGCCGGTTTCGGCTCTATTTTCAATCGATAATTCCGCTGTCGAATCACGAAAATCATAGCGAAGGCTATGAGCTGCTTATCCGAATGCAGGACGAGACCGGACGCATTATTGCGCCCGGCGCCTTCTTGCCGGCGGCCGAGCGCTACAACCTGGCGACGAAGCTGGACCGCTGGGTCGTAAGCACAGCTTTCGAATGGTTCAGCCGCCATCGAGAGCAGTTGAATCAAACGCTCTTATGCTCGATTAACCTGTCGGGCAATTCCCTCGGTGATGATGAATTTCTCCAGTTTATTATCGGGCAATTCGAGGATCTGAATCTGCCGCCTGAAAAAATCTGCTTCGAGGTAACGGAGACCGCGGCGATCGCCAACCTGACGAATGCTACCCGTTTCATCAAAGCGCTCAAGCAGCGCGGCTGTCTCTTCGCCCTGGATGACTTTGGCAGCGGCTTGTCTTCATTCGCTTACTTGAAAAACTTGCCGGTCGATTTTCTCAAGATCGACGGCATATTCGTGAAGGACATCGTTGACGACCCCGTACATCTGGCGATGGTGAAATCGATCAACGAAATGGGACGCGTCATGGGAAAGAAGACCATCGCCGAGTTTGTCGAGAGCGACAATATACGAAAGAAACTTCAAGAGCTTGGCGTGGATTACGCGCAGGGCTTCGGGATTGGACGCCCTCAGCCGCTCGAAGAGATGAAAACGGTTGCCGCGTCCAGTTCATGCAGCCCAGGAACCGCGTCGCCAAGCAGGCGCGCCGACGGAACGTTCCGGTAACATATCGGTAAAGCCGGCCGCCTGATTGAGGGCGTGTAAGTTGTTGGTGCCGGGAGAGAGACTCGAACTCTCACGAGGTTACCCCCACCAGATTTTGAGTCTGGCGCGTCTACCAGTTCCGCCATCCCGGCCCCAAAGGGCGCGTAGTATAGCAATCGGAGCGGTGGCCATGGGCAGCACGCCTCATTCTTATGGCGCGCGCCGCGTCTGCTACCATCGCGCGCCATGCGCGTGGACGAATTCCAGTACAGCCTTCCCGAAGCCCTGATTGCCCAACAGCCGGCCAAGCGGCGCCGCGACAGCCGGCTGCTTGTCCTGGACGGCGCCAGCGGCGAGTTCGAGGACCGGCGCTTCGACGAATTCAGCGCCCTGCTCAGCCCCGGCGATCTCCTGGTGCTCAATGACACCCGCGTGGTTCCGGCGCGCCTTCAAGGACAAAAAGTCAGCGGTGGCAAGGTGGAGATTTTGCTGGAGCGCCCTCTCGACCAGCGGCGATTTCTCGCCCAGGTGCGCGCCAGCAAATCGCCCAAGCCCGGATCGGTGATTCGGATCGGCGACGTGGAGGCGACGGTTAAGGCGCGACAAGAGGATCTGTTCGAACTCGAACTCGCCAACGGGCACAGTCCGGAGTCCCTCATGCGCGATTACGGGAAGGTTCCGTTGCCGCCGTACATTCGGCGACCGGCAGGCGCATCCGACAGCGATCGCTACCAGACCGTTTACGGTAAACGGGACGGCGCGGTGGCGGCGCCCACCGCCGGGCTGCATATCGACCAGGCGCTGCTGGAGCGAATCCGCGGCGAAGGGGTCGACATTGGTTATCTCACTCTGCACGTAGGCGCCGGCACCTTTCAGCCGGTTCGCTGCGAGCGAGTCGAGGAACACATGATGCACAAGGAGCGGGTCGAGGTTTCGGCGGCTCTGTGCCAACAGATTGAGCGGACGAGAAATGGAGGCGGACGCGTGGTTGCGGTCGGCACCACCACGGTGCGGGCTCTGGAAACCGCGTCTTCGGGGGGCGCGACCATGCCCTTTGAGGGCGAGACTGATTTGTTTCTGTATCCGGGATGCGCATTTCGCTGCGTCGATGCTTTGCTCACCAACTTCCATCTGCCCGGTTCGACTCTGCTGATGCTGGTGTGCGCCTTCGCCGGCCGCGAGCACGTGCTTCGCGCCTACCGTCACGCGGTGGAAGCGCGCTACCGCTTTTTCAGCTATGGCGACGCCATGTTCGTGACTCCGGCGGAAGGCCGTCGCTGATGGAGTTTCGGTTGGACGCCACCGACGGAAAAGCGCGCGCGGGCCGCATGCGGTTCGCCCGCGGCGAGGTGGACACGCCCGCGTTCATGCCGGTGGGTACCTACGGCACGGTCAAGGCCATGACCGCCGAAGAGCTCGATTCGTTGGGCGCAAACCTCATCGTCGCCAACACCTTTCATTTGATGCTGAGACCCGGCGCCTCGGAGGTGGCGGCGCTGGGGGGGCTGCATCGATTCATGCACTGGCAAAAGCCCATACTCACCGACTCCGGGGGATTTCAGGTGTTCAGTCTCGGCGAGCGTCGCGCCGTCGGCGAAGACGGGGTGGAATTCAGCTCGCCGCTCAACGGCGACCGGATTTTCCTGGGTCCCGAGCGTTCCATGGAGGTTCAGCGGGGGCTGGGGGCCGATATCGTGATGGCCTTCGACGACTGTATTCAGTATCCGGCGGAGAAATCCGAGGTGGCCGCCGCCGCCGAGCGCACCGCGCGCTGGGCGGTTCGCTCCAAAGAGGCCCACGGCGACGCTCCGGCGGCGCTGTTTGGTATCGTTCAGGGCGGCGTTTTTCCGGACCTGCGGCAGCACTCCCTTCAGTCTCTGCTGGATATCGGCTTCGAGGGCTACGCTCTGGGTGGGCTTTCCGTCGGGGAACCGCCGGACGCCCGGCTCGAGGTGCTCGATCGCATGGTTCCGCAGATGCCGGCGGACAAGCCGCGCTACCTCATGGGCGTCGGCCTGCCCGAGGACATCGTCGAGTCGGTGAAGCGGGGGATCGACATGTTCGACTGCGTGCTGCCGACGCGCAACGCGCGCAACGGCCACCTGTTCGTTAGCAACGGCATCGTGCGCATACGAAACAGCCGCTATCGCGACGACCCCGGACCGTTGGACGAGTCGTGCCTCTGCTACACCTGTCAGCACTACAGCCGCGCCTACCTGCATCATCTGGATCGCTGCGGCGAAATTCTCGGCGCCAGACTGAACACCTGGCACAACCTTCACTACTATCTGGACCTCATGCGCGGGCTGGGCGAAGCGATACGCGCGGGTACGCTGGAGTCCTTCGCGGGGAACTTTCATGCCGCCCGGGAAGTCGGGCAGGAAGAGCCATGACTCGCAACGGCGGGCCGCAAATGACTATAATCCGCCGCTTGTTCCGCGCTGAATGGAAATGGGGTTTGCTGATGGGATTCTTCATAACGGACGCATATGCGCAAGGTGGTGGCGGCGCCGGCCCCGGCATCGGCGATTTTGCCTTTATAATCATAATCTTCGCCGTTTTCTGGTTTCTCCTGATCCGGCCCCAGCAAAAGCGCGCCAAGGAGCACAAGAGCATGGTCGCGGCGCTCGCCAAGGGAGACGAAGTGGTCACCAACGGCGGGCTGCTGGGCAAGATCACCAAAGTTGGTGATAACTTCGTTACCCTCGAGGTCGCCGATGGATTACAGGTGCAGGTTCAGCGCATGGCGGTGTCCTCGCTGATGCCCAAAGGCACGATGAAGGCCAATTGACCACTCCCGAGCCGACTGGACCAGAAATCTCCGGCGTCAAGGATCGCGCGTCTAGTCCATGATCAACCGATATCCGCTCTGGAAGCACCTGCTTATTGCAGCGGTGCTCGCCGTCGGCATTGTCTTCGCCCTCCCCAACGTTTTCGGCGAGGACCCGGCGGTGCAGATTTCCGCGCCGCGAGGCGCCGAGATCGACGCGCGTCTTGAAACCCGTGTCAGCGAGCGCCTGATTCGGGCCAATCTCGAGCCGAAAGTGATCGAGAGAAACGAACGTTCCCTGCTGGTTCGATTCAGCGACCCCGAGAAGCAGCTCAAAGCCCAGGACGAGTTGAGAAACGAGCTGGGGCGCCAGTATGTGGTCGCCCTCAATCTGGCTCCGTCGACGCCCGAGTGGCTGGAGACTCTTGGGGCCCTGCCCATGTATCTCGGCCTGGATCTGCGCGGCGGTGTCCACTTTCTGATGGAGGTGGACATGGCGGGCGCTCTGCGTAAGGCCGAAGAGCGTTACGCCAGCGACATCCGCACCCTGCTCAGAGAGGAGCGCATTCGTTACAAGTCCATCACCCGCCGCGCGCAGCGGGGCGTCGTCGTGACCTTCCGCAGCAGCGCCGACCGCGACAAGGGCGGCGACCTCATCCGCCGGGAGTTTCCGGATCTGGAGTTGGAAGAGCGGGAGACCGACGGCACCCTCGCGTTGTCACTTTCCATCAGCGATCAGGCCGCCCGGGAGGTACGCGACTTCGCCCTGCAGCAGAACATCACCACGCTCAGAAACCGGGTCAATGAGCTCGGCGTCGCGGAGCCCGTGATTCAGCAGCAGGGGCAGGAGCGCATCGTGGTGCAGCTTCCCGGGGTGCAGGACACCGCCCGCGCCAAGGAGATCCTCGGCGCCACCGCAACGCTGGAATTCCGCATGGTGGATCAGGACCACTCGGTGGAGGAGGCCCTGGCGGGGCGGGTTCCCGCCGGCGCCAAGCTCTACCAGGAGCGTAACGGCGCGCCGATCCTGCTGAAACGTAATGTCATGCTCACTGGCGACTACATCACCGATGCCGCTTCGGGCATCGATCAGCAAACCGGATCGCCGGCGGTCTTCATCACCCTCGACGGCAAAGGCGCAAGGCTCTTTTCTAAACGCACCCGGGACCAGATCGGGCGCCCCATGGCGACGGTGTTCATTGAGAACAAGTCGGAGACCAAAATCGTCGACGGCAGGGAAGTGAAAGAGCGCTGGACGGTGGAGGAAGTCATCAACGTCGCCACCATTCGCGATCAGCTCGGCAAGCGGTTTCAGATCACCGGCCTCGACACCACGGAAGAGGCGCGCAACCTGGCGCTGCTGATGCGCGCCGGCGCCCTGGCGGCGCCCATCGAGATCGTCGAGGAGCGCACCGTGGGGCCGAGCCTGGGTCGGGAGAATATCGAGCAGGGCCAGATGTCGGTGATCATCGGCTTCGTCGCCGTGCTCGTGTTCATGGCCTTTTACTACAAAGTGTTCGGGCTGGTGGCCAACCTGGCGCTCACCTTCAACCTGGTGCTCATCGTGGCGGTGCTGTCGATGCTTCAGGCAACGCTCACGCTTCCGGGCATCGCCGGCATCGTGCTCACCGTGGGCATGGCGGTGGATGCCAACGTGCTCATTTTCGAGCGTATCCGGGAGGAGCTGAGAAACGGCAATTCGCCCCAGGCGAGCATCCACGCCGGATACGAAAAGGCGTTTTCCACCATCGCCGACGCCAACATCACCACGCTGATCGCGGCGATAGTCCTGTTCGGTTTCGGCACCGGGCCGATTAAAGGTTTCGCCATTACGCTTTCCATCGGAATCGTGACCTCCATGTTCACCGCGATCATGGGCACCCGGGCCGTTATCAACCTGATATTCGGCGGGCGGCGAATGAAGTCCCTGCCCATTTGATCTGCCGATGAGTCCATAAAAGAGCGCGCGAGAGAGATGCAGATACTGAGCAAAGAGACCCATTTCCGTTTCATGGCCCGGCGCCGGCAGGCCGCGGTTTTCTCCGCAATTCTGCTGCTGATTTCAGTGGTCTCGCTTACGGTGCGCCAGCTTGAATTCGGCATCGACTTCACCGGCGGTACGCTGATCGAAGTGGGCTATCCCCAAGCTGTCGAGCTGGAAGAGGTGCGAGGGGCGCTCAACGACGCGGGCTTCAAAAGCGCAGTCGTACAGCATTTCGGCACCAGCCGCGACGTGCTGGTAAGGATCGCGCCTCGGGCGGACATCGAAAAGGCGGAGCTGAGCTCGAGGGTCCTTCGCACGCTTAACGATGCTGCGGGCACCGATCTGGACATGCGGCGGGTGGAATTCGTCGGCCCTCAGATCGGGGAGGAGCTCACCGAGCAGGGCGGATTGGCGATGATCATTGCGCTAGGGGGCATCCTCATATACGTCTCAATTCGCTTCCAGTGGAAATACGCTCTGGGCGCCGTGGGCGCGCTGTTTCACGACGTGATGATCACCATCGGTTTCTTTTCCATCC
>JBFIYQ010000027.1:0-13065 GCA_041605275.1 Gammaproteobacteria bacterium | reverse complement strand
GTCGGTCGCCACCGCGGCGCGGGACTCGGCGGCGGACCCGACGAACGGGAGCAGACTCTGAATCAGCTCCTGGTGGAGATGGACGGCTTCGAGGGCAACGAAGGCGTCATCGTCATCGCCGCCACCAACCGGCCCGTCGTGCTCGATCCCGCGCTGCTGCGTCCCGGCCGATTCGATCGTCAGGTGGTGGTTCCGCTTCCGGACATTCGCGGGCGCGAGCAGATCCTCAAGGTGCATATGCGCAAGGTGCCGATGGATAAGGACGTGGACGCCAGCATCATTGCCCGCGGCACGCCGGGCTTCTCGGGCGCGGATCTGGCCAACCTGGTCAACGAGGCGGCGCTGTTCGCAGCCCGCGCCAATCAGCGCACCGTGGACATGGAAAAGTTCGAGAAGGCCAAGGACAAGATCATGATGGGCGCGGAGCGCAAATCCATGGTGATGAGCGAGGCGGAAAAGAAGCTCACCGCGTTCCACGAAGCCGGCCATGCCATCGTCGGCCTCTCAGTGCCTTCCCACGATCCGGTTTACAAGGTCTCCATCATTCCGCGCGGGCGTGCGCTCGGGATCACGATGTTCCTTCCGGAAGAAGACCGCTACAGCTACAGCAAGGAACGTCTGGAAAGCTCGATTTCGAGCCTTTTCGGAGGGCGGATCGCCGAGGAGCTCATATTCGGTCGCGACAGCGTCACCACCGGCGCCAGCAACGACATTCAGCGCGCTACTGAGCTTTCGCGCAACATGGTCACCAAGTGGGGTCTTTCGGATAAGCTCGGGCCGCTGGTGTACAGCGAGGAGGAGGGCGAGGTTTTTCTCGGTCACAGTGTGACCCAGCACAAGCAGGTGTCCGACGAAACCGCGCATCTCATCGATGAGGAAGTTCGCAATATCATCGACCGCAACTACAAGCGGGCGGAGAAGATTCTGAAGGAGAACATGGACAAGCTGAACTTGATGGCCGAGGCGCTGATCAAGTACGAGACCATCGACACCGAGCAGATTAAGGACATCATGGCCGGCAAAGAGCCGCGACCTCCGGAAGACTGGACCGATCCGGGCTCGACCTCGGGTGAGACCGAGAGCGGTGAGGGCGAAAAGGACAAGTCCTCGGGGAAAATTGGCGGGCCCGCCAGCCAGCACTGATTGCGGCCGTGCACACGGCGGCCGCGGAGTATTGCGGGCGTTAAATGACCGCGTCAGCGGTAAACGAAGCGTTCGTCACCGGTAGCAGGCCGCGACAAGGCAGCCGCGCCGGACGTTTCCCCATGGTCATGGGGATCCTCAACGTCACCCCGGATTCTTTCTCCGACGGCGGTCGGTTCACCACCCTGTCGCTTGCCCTCGAGCAGGCAAGGCGTATGCACGCCGAAGGCGCCGTCGTCATCGACGTGGGCGGTGAGTCCACCCGGCCCGGCGCATCGCCGGTGTCGGTGGAAGAGGAGATCGGGCGGGTGATTCCGGTCATCCAGGCAATCGCTTCCGAGCTGCCGACGCGGATTTCCATCGACACCAGCAAGCCCGAGGTGATGCGCCAGGCGGTTTCCGCTGGCGCCTCCATGATCAACGACGTGCGCGCCCTGCGCGAAGAGGGCGCGCTGAAAACGGCCGCTGGACTCGGCGTCGACGTGTGTCTGATGCACATGCAGGGTGAGCCGAGAACGATGCAGGCCAAGCCCAGATACGTCAACGTTGTCGCCGAGGTGCGGGACTTTTTACTGGATCGCGCCCGGGCCTGCGAGGCGGCCGGTATCCCCCGGGGCAGGATTTTCATCGATCCGGGTTTCGGTTTCGGAAAGACTCTCGATCACAATCTCGAGCTGCTGGCCCGGCTCAACGTTTTTGCCGCCACGGACTATGCTGTGATGGTGGGGCTGTCGCGTAAATCGATGATCGGTACGCTGCTGGATCGTCCGATGGGCGATCGGGTTCACGGCAGTGTCGCCCTGGCGCTGATGGCTTACTTTGAGGGCGCGCGCATGATCCGGGTGCACGACGTGGCGCCCACCGTGGACGCGCTGCGCGTCGCCGAGCGGGTCGCGCGCCATCAGGCTCGCCACGCTGACGAGGCGACATGAAGCGTTATTTCGGCACCGACGGAATTCGCGGCCGGGTCGGGGAGAGTCCGATCACCCCGGATTTCGTGCTCAAGCTCGGGTGGGCCGCCGGGCGGGTTCTGGCCGAGGGCCGAAACGGCGGGGTGCTCATCGGCAAGGACACCCGCATCTCGGGGTACATGTTCGAATCGGTGCTCGAGGCGGGATTCACCTCCGCCGGCGTCGACGTCGGGCTTCTGGGGCCCATGCCGACCCCGGCCATTGCGTATCTGACTCGCACGCTCCGCGCCCGCGCCGGCATCGTTATAAGCGCCTCCCACAACCCCTACCCGGATAACGGCATCAAGTTCTTCGACAGCGACGGCAAGAAGCTGCCCGACGAGGTGGAGCTCGCCATCGAGGCGGCCCTTAAGGCACCGCTCAAGACGGTGGAATCTCACCAGCTTGGTAAGGCCTACCGGGTGCAGGACGCGGCCGGCCGATACATTGAGTTCTGCAAAGGGAGTGTGCCATGGGGTCTTTCCCTCAAGGGACTCAACATCGTTCTCGATTGCGCCCATGGCGCCACCTATGATGTCGCGCCCAAAATTTTCGAGGAGCTCGGGGCCCGGGTCAGCGCCATCGGGGTCGAGCCCGACGGTCTCAATATCAATGAGCACTCCGGCGCGGTGGCTCCCGAAAGGCTGCGGCAAACGGTGCTCGAGGGAGGCGCCGACTTAGGCATCGCCTTTGACGGTGACGGTGACCGGGTGATCATGGTGGACAGCGACGGCGCTGTGGTCGACGGTGACGAGATCTTGTTCGTGATTGCCGAGCAGCGTCGTCTTGCCGGCGCGCTGACCGGGGCGGTGGTGGGCACGGTGATGAGCAACCTGGGTCTTGAGGAGGCGCTCAAGAGCCGCGGCGTGGAGCTGCTCCGGGCTAGGGTCGGGGACCGTTACGTGCTGGAGATGATGCTCAACAAGCACTGCACTATCGGAGGTGAAACCTCCGGCCACATCATCTGCCTGGACCGCGTCACCACCGGTGACGGCATCGTGTCGGCGCTGCAGGTCTTATGCGCGGCGGTGGAGAGCGGTACGCCGCTCAAGGAGCTGCGCAAGGGCATGAGCAAATATCCCCAGGTGCTGATCAACGTGCGCGCTGCTGAGCCCGACGCGCTGGCGAAAAACGGCAAGGTCTTAAGTGCGGTCAAAGAAGCCGAGCGAGAGCTGGGGAAAGCCGGGCGGGTGCTGCTTCGGCCTTCCGGCACCGAGCCCGTGATCCGGGTGATGGTGGAAGGCCGCGAGGCCTCGAAAGTGGACGGGCTCGCCAAGCAGCTGGCGCAGCGGGTGAGCGAGGTGGCGCCCGGCTGAACGCCGACGTTCGCCCCTGATATGGCGCCCTTCCGGCGCCTCCGCCGAAGCCCCGACAGGCGCTTAAATTGATTTTGCCCCGGGCACTGTTTAAGCTGCCACGCCTTTTTTCCATGATAGGGATTACCAGGACCTGGCTCAGACAGCGAACGCAGCCGAGAGAAGAGAAAATTCGGGCGAAGACGCGCGGCTTATCCACGAGTTAATGAGTGTTCAGAGACCGTTTTCAGCGCCGTCAGGCGGGGTGAAGCATCTGAGGCAGGCGAGAGGGACTTAAGCCATGCGTCGGCCCATGGTGGCAGGGAACTGGAAAATGAACGGCGGTCTGAAGGATATCCGCCGGCTGCTGGGCGGACTTCTCGAGGGTCTCGGCGCCTCCTTCACGGCAGAAACCGTCGTTTGCCCGCCGTTCGTGTATCTGTCGACGGTGGCAGCGGCCATCGACGGCAGCCCGCTGGTGCTGGGCGCGCAGAACGCGTCGGAGCATCGTTCGGGCGCTTTCACCGGCGAGGTGGCGGTGGAAATGCTGATGGATTTCGGCTGTCGATATGTCATCGTTGGACATTCGGAGCGCCGATCACTTTACGCGGAAAGCGACCAACAGGTGGCGGAGAAATTCGCCCGGGTGACGCAAGCGGGTCTGGTGCCGATTCTGTGCGTCGGCGAGACCCTGGAGCAGCGGGAATCGAATCAGACCGAAGCCGTCATCGCGCGCCAGCTGGACGCGGTTTTGCGGCGGGTCGGGGCAGCGGCGGTGGCCGCCGGGGTGGTGGCCTATGAGCCCGTCTGGGCCATAGGCACCGGGCGAAACGCCTCTCCGGATCAGGCCAACGAAGTGCACGCGTTTATTCGCCAGCGGGTCGCGGGCGAAGCGCAGGGCGGCGCGGATAAAATGCGGGTCCTCTATGGAGGCAGCGTCAAAGCAAGCAACAGCGAGGCGATATTTGCCATGCCGGACATTGACGGCGGATTAATCGGCGGCGCTTCGCTAAAAGCGGACGAGTTCCTTACAATTTGCCAAACGGCAGGCTGATTATCGATGCATCAAATTCTTCTGGTTGTTCAGATACTGGTGGCCATCGGGCTCATCGGGCTCATTCTATTGCAGCAGGGCCGGGGCGCGGACGCGGGCGCGGCTTTCGGCAGCGGCTCATCGGGCAGCATATTCGGCAGCCGGGGCCCGGCCTCGTTCCTGGCGAAAATGACCGCGCTTCTGGCGGCGCTGTTTTTCTTCAACAGCATCGGGCTCGCCGTGATCACGACCCAGACGGTGGAACGGCAGAGCGTGGTGGAGCGCTACCAGGACGAAGTGCCGGACGCCGGCGTCGCCACCGAGGGCGCCACGTTGGGCGAAGCTTCGGACGTACCGGCGGGCATGGGAAGTGAAAGCTCGGATTCGGTGTCCGACGTGCCGTCGACGCCTGAGTCCGCTTCAGAGGAACAGCAGAACTGAGCGTTGCTTTGGCGTTGAAACGCGCTCGGGCGCAACGGGTTATAGCCGACGTGGTGGAACTGGTAGACACGCTGTCTTGAGGGGGCAGTGGCGCAAGCCGTGCCGGTTCGAGTCCGGCCGTCGGCACCATCTTGGTTTCAGGCTCATCATCGCGGCGGCAAAACGCCGCTTTTTTTTTGCGTCTCACGGCGACTGGCTAAGGCGGACGATCGCCGCCCGGCCGGATGCTGGCGCGACGGTGCTTACAGCGACGACGGTGAGACTGGGAGACGGCCGTCGCCAGAGTTGACCCATAGTTAAGATAAAAACTCTAACAGGTTGAAAAAAATCAAAACATCGCGCCGAATTCGAGCCGTTTCTGGCATCCATTCCAATTGACAGCCAAAGCCCGGCTACCCTAAAGTGCCCGCTTGTCCCTGGCCGGGCGAAATTCCGTAAACAGTTGAAACTTAAAATGTTATTTGCCTGTCCATTGAAGCAGCGAAGGCGCTAGATTCGTATCCACGTGCTGGAAAATTATCTGCCCATTCTCATTTTTCTGATCGTCGGCTTAGGTCTCGGCGCGGTCATGATTCTGGCCGGCTCCCTGCTGGGCCCCAAGCGCCCCGACAGCGAGAAGCTCTCGCCCTATGAGTGCGGCTTCGAGGCCTTCGAGGATTCGCGCATGAAGTTCGACGTGCGCTATTACCTGGTGGCCATTCTTTTCATCATCTTCGATCTGGAGATTGCATTTCTGTTCCCCTGGGCGGTGGTGCTTGACCAAATTGGCCTGTTCGGTTTTCTAGCCATGATGGTTTTCCTGGCCATCCTGGTGGTTGGCTTTATTTACGAATGGAAGAAGGGAGCGCTGGAATGGGAGTAGCGGCGCAGCGTGGAAGCCTGATCGAGGGGGTGATGAGCGAAGGCTTCGTCACCACCAATCTGGACAAGCTCATCAACTGGGCCCGCACCGGCTCCATGTGGCCGATGACCTTCGGGCTCGCCTGCTGCGCCATAGAGATGATGCACGCCGGTGCGGCTCGCTACGACCTCGATCGATTCGGCATCATTTTTCGCCCCAGCCCGCGCCAGTCTGATGTCATGATTGTGGCCGGCACGCTGGTAAACAAGATGGCGCCGGCGTTAAGAAAAGTTTACGACCAGATGTCGGAACCGCGCTGGGTGATCTCAATGGGTTCCTGCGCCAACGGCGGCGGTTACTATCACTATTCGTACTCGGTGGTTCGCGGCTGCGATCGCATCGTGCCGGTGGATGTATACGTTCCCGGATGCCCGCCGACGGCGGAAGCGCTTTTGTACGGGATCATACAACTGCAGAATAAAATCAAGCGCACCAACACTATCGCGCGTTAGGAAACTCGCATTTCCATGTCTCACACTGCGGAAGAGCTCGCCGCCTTTGTCCGGCAGCGGTTCGAAGGGTTGATTACGGACTGTCGCCTTCATGTCGGGCAGGTCACCGTCGAGTTGCCGGCAACCAATCTGCGGCAGGTTTGCCTGGCGCTGCGTGACGAGCCGGAGTTCCACTTCGAGCAACTCATCGACGTCTGCGGGGTGGACTACCTGGAGCACGGTATTGCCGACTGGGAACCCAGCGCTGTGGTGACCGGCAGCGGATATTCCCGCGCGGTTGAAAAGGGCGTCGCACGCGAGGACAGGAAGGAGAAGGGGCGTTTTGCCGCCGTCTACCAGCTGCTGTCTCTGGAGCACAACGCGCGTATCCGGCTCAAGGTGTTGGCCGAAGGCGACCCGCCAAAGGTGGATTCCGTGGTAGATATCTGGAGCAGCGCCAACTGGTTCGAGCGCGAGGCCTTCGATCTCTTTGGGATTTTGTTCGACGGGCATCCCGATCTCCGCCGCATTCTCACCGACTACGGTTTTATCGGCCATCCGTTCAGAAAAGACTTTCCGTTAATCGGAGAAGTCGAGATGCGCTACGACCCGGAGAAGAAGCGGGTGGTCTACGAGCCGGTGTCCATCGTGCCGAGAACCCTGGTGCCCAAGGTAATCCGTCACGACGAACGTTACGCCGGCGAAACCGGCGAGGACGAACCCGCCGATCCGAAGGAGACCACGCTCTAGGGCGTAGTGGTTGACCGCCGTGCCGGAAATCCAGAACTTCACCATGAACTTCGGTCCGCAGCACCCGGCCGCCCACGGCGTGCTGAGGCTGGTGCTGGAAATGGACGGCGAGGTCATCGAACGGGCGGATCCGCATATCGGGTTGCTCCACCGCGCCACCGAGAAGCTGGCCGAGAGCAAACCCTACAACCAGAGCATCGGCTACATGGACCGGCTGGATTACATGTCCATGATGGCCAACGAGCACGCCTACGTGCTCGCCATCGAGCGCCTGCTTGGCGTCGAGCCGCCCATACGCGCTCAGTACATCCGCGTCATGTTCGACGAGATCACCCGGATCCTGAACCACCTCTTGTGGCTCGGGACCCACGGGCTCGATGTCGGCGCAATGACCGTTTTTTTGTATGCCTTCCGCGAGCGGGAAGAGCTCATGGACGTGTACGAGGCGGTATCAGGCACCCGTATGCACGCCACCTATTACCGCCCGGGCGGCGTCTACCGTGACCTGCCTGACGCCATGCCGCAATACCACCCGTCGAAGTGGCGCAGCGAAGCCGAGCTCAAACGGCTCAACCGGAATCGTCAGGGTTCGCTGCTGGACTTCATCGAGGGGTTCACCCGGGACTTTCCCAAGCGGGTGGACGAGTATGAAACCCTGCTCACCGAGAACCGCATCTGGCGTCAGCGCACTGTAGGGATTGGGGTGGTGTCGCCGGAGCGCGCGCTGCAGCTCGGATTCACCGGTCCGGTGCTGCGCGGCTCCGGGGTGGAATGGGACCTGCGCAAAAAGCAGCCCTATGAAGTTTACGATCAAATGGAGTTCGATATTCCTGTTGGGGTGACTGGCGATTCCTACGATCGTTACCTGGTGCGCATCGAGGAGATGCGCCAGTCCAATCGGATCATCGCTCAGTGCGTCGATTGGCTGCGCGCGAACCCGGGCCCGGTGATGCTGGACAACCAGAAGCTGGCGCCGCCGAACCGGGAAGAAATGAAACACGATATGGAAGCGCTGATTCATTTCTTCAAGCTGTTTACCGAAGGCTACTGCGTGCCCGCCGGCGAATATTACGCCGCGGTGGAGGCCCCCAAGGGAGAGTTTGGCGTTTATCTGGTCTCCGACGGCTCCAACAAACCGTACCGGGTAAAAATTCGGCCGCCGGGATATGTGCATCTTTCCGCTCTTGACGAGATGGTCCGCGGACACATGCTCGCCGACGTGGTGGCGATCATCGGCACCCTGGATATCGTATTCGGGGAGATCGACCGCTGATGCCGGCCCAGTCGCCCAATCCCGAAACCATCTCGGTAAGTCGGCCGATGGAACGCGGCCGCGCGGAATCGCTGTTGTCAAAGCACACCCGCGAGGAGATCGACGGCTGGCTTAAGAAATATCCGTCGGACCAGCGGCGCTCGGCGGTGCTGGCGGCGCTTCGCGCGGCGCAGCACCAGAACCAGGGCTACCTCACCGAGCAACTCATGGACGCGGTGGCGGTTTATCTCGGGCTTCCGCCCATCTACGTCTACGAGGCCGCAACCTTCTATTCCATGTTCGAGACCCAGCCTGTCGGTCGCCACAGCGTCTCCGTGTGCACCAATATCTCCTGCATGCTGTGCGGCGCCGAAGATATCGTTTCCCATATCGAAAACAAGCTCGGGATAACGACCGGAGAAACCACCGAAGACGGCCGCATCTTTCTGAAGGAGGAAGAGGAGTGTCTCGCCGCCTGCCGCGGGGCGCCGATGATGATGGTGGACCACGTCTATTACGAGAATCTCACTCTGGAGATGGTCGATCAGATTCTGGATGGGCTGGAGTAAAGCCGGATGTTGAATAAGATCTGTTACGCCACGCTCGAGTTCGATCCGCCCTGGACCCTGGAAAACTATTACAAGGTTGACGGCTACAAAGCGTGGCAAAAGATCCTTAAGGAGAAAACGCCTCCCGAGAAAATCATCGAGGAGGTCAAGATTTCCGGCCTGCGCGGCCGGGGCGGTGCGGGCTTTCCCGCGGGCCTCAAGTGGAGCTTCATGCCGCGCAACTACGACGGGCAGAAGTATCTGGTGTGCAACTCAGACGAGAGCGAGCCCGGCACCTGCAAGGACCGCGACATTCTGCGTTTCAATCCGCACGCGCTTGTCGAAGGCATGGCCATCGCCGGTTACGCCATGGGGGCGACGGTGGGGTATAACTACCTCCGCGGTGAGTTTATGGACGAGCCGTTCATGCGCTTCGAGACCGCGCTCAAGGAGGCTTACGCCGAAGGCTATCTGGGCAAGGACATCCTCGACTCCGGAGTGGATTTCGAGCTCTATTCCCATCTCGGTTCGGGCGCCTACATCTGCGGCGAGGAGACCGCGCTGATCGAATCTTTAGAGGGAAAAAAGGGTCTGCCGCGGTTCAAGCCGCCCTTTCCCGCGAACTTCGGTCTTTACGGCAGGCCCACCACCATCAACAACACCGAGACGCTGGCCTCCGTTCCCACCATCATGCGGCGCGGCGGGAAGTGGTTCATGGATCTCGGGCGTCCGAACAACGGCGGCACGAAGTGTTTCTCCGTGACCGGACACGTCAATAAACCGGCCAACTTCGAGGTGCCGCTGGGCACGCCGTTCAGGGAGCTCCTCGAACTGGCGGGTGGCGTGCGCGACGGGCGCAAGCTCAAGGCGGTGATCCCCGGCGGATCGTCGGTGCCGGTGGTGCCCGGAGAGGTGATGATGCAGACCGACATGGATTTCGACTCGGTGCAGAAAGCGGGCTCCATGCTGGGATCCGGTGCCGTCGTGGTGATGGATGAAACCACCTCCATGGTGAGCATGCTGAGAAGGATTTCCCGCTTCTATTACGCCGAGTCCTGCGGTCAGTGCACCCCGTGCCGTGAGGGCACCGGCTGGCTATACCGCGTGCTCTGCCGCATCGAGAACGGTCAGGGCACGCTGGAGGATCTGGATTTACTTAAAGACGTGGCGGATAACATCGAGGGTCGCACCATCTGCGCCCTGGGCGACGCGGCCGCATGGCCGGTGCAGAGTTTCTTGAAGCACTTTCGTGACGAGTTTGAGTACCACGTCAAGCACAAGGGCTTTCCGCCGGGTGTGGTGCCGTTTAGGGCTGCCGCCTGATGGCTGACGACATCGTCAACATCGAGATCAACGGCCAGCCCTTCAAGGCGCGAAAGGGGCAGATGGTCATCGAGATCGCGGACGACGCCGGGATCCGCATTCCCCGCTTCTGCTACCACAAGAAGCTGAGCGTTGCGGCCAACTGCCGCATGTGCCTGGTGGAGGTGGAAAAGGCGCCCAAGCCGCTTCCTGCCTGCGCTACCCCGGTGATGGACGGGATGAAGGTGTACACCCGCTCCAAGAAAGCGATCAAGGCGCAGAAGATCGTGATGGAGTTTCTGCTCATCAATCATCCCCTGGACTGCCCCATCTGTGATCAGGGTGGCGAGTGCGAGCTGCAGGACGTAGCCATGGGCTACGGGAGGGACGTGTCGCGCTTCACCGAGCGCAAGCGAGTGGTGAAGGACAAGAACCTGGGCCCCTTGATTGCCACCGACATGACGCGATGCATCCACTGCACCCGCTGCGTGCGCTTCGGCGAGGAGATCGGCGGCATGCCTGAGCTCGGGGCCACCGGGCGCAGCGAGCACATGGAGATAGGCACCTACATCGAGCGAAGCGTCGACTCGGAGATGTCCGGCAACGTCATCGATCTCTGTCCGGTCGGCGCGCTCACTTCCAAACCGTTTCGCTTTCGCGCCCGCTCCTGGGAAATGCAGCAGCGGGCGACCGTTTCGCCCCACGATCCGGTCGGCGCCAACATGAGCGCCCACGTTGGCCGCGGCCGGGTGCTCCGCGTGGTGCCCAGGGAAAAAGAGGCCATCAACGAGGTGTGGCTGTCCGACCGCGACCGCTTCAGCTACGAAGGGCTTTACGCCGACGATCGCCTGCACGCGCCGATGATCCGCCAGAAGGGACGGCTGACCGAGGTGGACTGGGAAACCGTGCTGGAGTTCGTCGCCGAGGGCCTGCGCGCCGCGGCGGCCAGAGGCGGTGACCGCATCGGCGCTCTGGTTTCGCCCAGCGCAACTGTGGAAGAGATCTTCTTGACGCAAAAACTGCTTCGAGGCTTGGGCTCCAACAACATCGATCATCGGCTTCGGCAGTCGGATTTCAGCGACCAGCAGCACGCGCCTACTTATCCCGCGCTGGGATGCGCCATCGCCGATCTCGAGCGGCTGGATGCCGCGCTACTGATTGGCGCCAACCCACGCAAGGAACACCCGCTGATCAATCACCGCCTGCGCAAGGCGAGTCTGAAAGGCGCCCAAGTGTCGCTGCTCAACGCGGTGGACTACGAGTGCAACTTAAGGGTCCACAAGCGCATCGTCGCGCGACCGTCGGCATTCGCCGCGGAGCTGCTGGCCGTCGCCGCGGCCACCGGTGCGGGGAAAAAGGAGCTCGGTAAGCTGGTCAGCGGCGCCAGGCCCAGCGCCGAGCACAAGGCGATGGCTAAAAGTCTCGATGCCGCGGAGCGCGCGGCAATTCTGCTTGGGCCCGCAGCCATCAACCATCCCCAAGCTTCCGCGCTGCGCGGCATCGCCTCCGCGCTGGCCAAAGCCACCGGTGCGACGCTCGGGTTTTTGAGCGAAGGCGGCAACGCCGCCGGCGCCTGGATCGCCGGTGCCGTGCCCCATAGGGGTCAAGCGGGCGCCGCTCTGGAGACGCCCGGCGCCGATGCCCGCAGCATGACCGAGACCGCGCAGAGCGCCTACCTGCTGATTGGGGTGGAACCGGAACGCGACATGAGCGACCCGGCGGCGGCGCTCAAAGCCATGGCGGCGTCGGACTTTGTCGTATCCCTCGGCTGCTTTCGAACCCAGGCCATGGAGGGGTATGCAAACGCGGCGCTGCCCATCGCCGCCTTCGCCGAAACCTCGGGCACTCTAGTTAATCTTGAGGGCGTGTGGCAGTCCTTTGAGGGCGCGGCGCCGCCACCGGGCGAGGCGCGCCCGGCGTGGAAAGTTTTGCGGGTGCTGGGCAATCTCCTCGAGCAGGACGGATTTGACTACGTGACGTCGGCGCAAATTCGCGACGAGGTCCGAACTCTGCTGCAAAGCGACGCCGTGCCGTCACAGGACGTTTGGCCGGCGCCCACTTCAGCGCCGTCGGTGATGAAGAAACCAGAGCGGGTGGGGGACGTGCCGCCCTACGCCGTTGACGCCATCCTCCGGCGCGCCAAAGCGCTGCAGCAGACCCGCGACGCCAACCCGCCGCAAGCGTCCATCGGACCGGCGCTGGCGAAGGCCCTGGGGTTGAATGACGGCGATAACGTGACCTTGTCGCAGAACGGCCACAGCGTGACCGCGACGCTCAGCATTGACGAAGGCCTTGCCGAGGGTTGCGTCCGCGTCCCGGCGGGCACCCCCTTAAGCGAGGAGCTCGGACCGGCCTACGGTCCCATCGAGGTAGGCAAGTCGTGAAGCCATCGGAGCGCATAAAAGTTTTCGGAGGCGCGACGTGCCGGAGTTCGTGATCAATTTTTTGAGCTTGTTTCCGCCCGAAATCGCGCGGGTCGGTGAAATTCTGATCAAGATCGCCGCGATCCTAATCCCGCTCTTGACGGTGGTGGCCTGGTACACCTTCGCCGAGCGCAAGGTGATCGGCTTCATGCAGGTGCGCATGGGGCCCAACCGCGTTGGCCCCCGCGGCTGGTTTCAGCCTATCGCCGACGCGCTGAAGCTGATGTTCAAGGAGGTAATCCTGCCGGCGGGGGCCAACCGGGTGCTGTTCGTGATGGCGCCGATCATTGCCATGGGCACCGCTCTGGCGGCCTGGGCGGTGATCCCCTTCGACGACGGTCTGGTGCTGGCCGACGTCAACGCCGGACTGCTCTATATCCTCGCCATGACCTCCATGGGCGTCTATGGGGTGATTGTGGCCGGCTGGGCGTCCAACTCGAAATACGCGCTGTTGGGCGCGATGCGCGCGGCGGCCCAGATTGTCGCCTACGAGATCGCCATGGGCTTCGCCCTGGTGGTGGTGCTGATGGCGGCGGGCAGCCTGAACTTAAGGGAAATCGTGCTGGCGCAGCAGGGGAGCATACTGCACTGGTTCT